>JAYTVY010000651.1:0-2083 GCA_043743755.1 Bryobacterales bacterium
TCTGGAATTTCCGCCGGGGGTGAACGGCGGGGACGAGGAGTTGACGGCCGTACTTCCCGCCGGCAGCGAGCACTCGCGCATCGAATGGATGTTTACTCCGGAGGCTCGCGGCCGGCACAGGATTACCGCGTGCGCGCTGGAAACGCGGTCCCCCGCGGGGCTCTGGAGCCTGGCACGGCGCGGATCTGCGGCCACGGAGATCCGGGTTTATCCGAACCTCACGGCGGCGCGGCAGCGGTCCGCGAAGAACCTGGAGCGCGGGCATCTGGGCATGCATGTCCTGCGTCAGGTGGGAAAAGGCCGCGAGTTTGAGAAGCTGCGCGAGTACGGCGCCGGCGACAGCTTCGAGGATGTGGATTGGAAAGCGACCGCGCGGCGCGGGCGTCCCATCACGCGCGTATTCCAGGTGGAGCGGACGCAGGAAGTTTACATGATCCTGGATGCCTCACGGCTGCCGGCGCGTCAATTATCAAGTGAAACGGGCGATACGATTCTGGAACGCAACATCACCGCATCGCTGCTGGTGGCGCTGGAGGCGGATCGGCAAGGCGATCTGTTCGGACTGGTCACTTTCAGCGACCGGGTAAGCGATTTCATCCGCGCCCGCAACGGCAAAGCGCACTACAGCACATGCCGTGAGGCCCTGTGCGGACTGGAGCCGCGCAAGGTAGCGCCGGACTTCGACGAAGTCTGCACGCTGCTCCGGTTGCGCCTGCGCAAGCGCTCGCTGCTGGTTTTTTTGACCGAACTGGACGATCCGGCTCTGGCCGAGAGCTTCCTGAAAAACGTCGCGTTGCTACGGCGCCGTCATTTGGTAGTGGTGGGGATGACGCGGCCGGCGACCGCGCGTCCCTTATTCGCGGAACTGGATGTAGCCGGCGTGGATGAGATCTACGACAAACTGGCCGGCCACATCCTGTGGAACAAACTGCGCGAGCTGGGCAAGATCCTGCAGCGTCAAGGCGTGCGCTTCGCATTACTCGATCCGGAAACCGCCGGAGTGGAACTGGCGTCACTGTACCGCGGCGTGAAGCAGAGGCAACTGTTGTGATTGTCGATCTGGAACGTTTTCTGGCGGAAGAAGGCCCGTGCTGGAAAGAGCTGGAGTCCATGCTTGACCGTCTGGAGCGCGATCCGGAACGCAAGCTGGAGCTGAGTGAGCTGACACGGTTTCACGAGTTGTACCAGCGCTGTTCGGCGGACTTGGCCAAGATCGCGACGTTTTCCGGCGAGCCCGCCATGCGCCTCTACCTGGAAGGCATGGTGGCGCGAGCTTACGGAGAGATTCACGAAACGCGCGAAAAGGTCCGCTTCCATCCGTGGCGCTGGTTCGCGCATGATTTCCCGGCCGCATTCCGGCGGCAAGCTGGAGCTTTCTGGCTGTCGCTGGGGGTAACACTGCTGGGATGCTTGTTCGGCGCGGGCGCGGTGTATTTCGATCCGGAAGCCAAACAGGTCATCATGCCGTTTCCGGGATTGAGCGGGAACCCGGCTGACCGCGTGAAGCAAGAAGAGTCCGCCAAAAGCGACCGTCTGGCGGGACAGAAGAGCAATTTCGCCGCCGAGCTGATGACGCACAACACGCGCGTGACCATCTTCACGATGGCGCTGGGAGTGTCCTGGGGAAGCGGCACGGCGCTGGTGCTGTTCTACAACGGCGTGATCCTGGGAGCGGTGTCGCTGGACTATGTTCGCGCCGGTCAAGCGCGGTTTCTGATGGGGTGGCTGCTGCCGCATGGCGCTATCGAGATTCCGTCGATTCTGATCGGCGGACAGGCTGGTTTCGTGCTGGCGAACGCGCTGATCGGCTGGGGCCGTAGAACCAGCCGCCGCGAACGGCTGCGCAAAATATCACCCGATCTGCTCGCGCTGATTCTGGGCGCCGCGGTGATGCTGGTGTGGGCGGGAATCGTGGAGGCGTTTCTCTCGCAGTATCACGAGCCGGTGTTGCCCTATGCGGTAAAGATCGCCTTCGGCGTGGTGGAGCTCGCGGCGCTCACGTGGTATCTGGCGCGGGCGGGTCGCGGGCCGGAAACGGGGGCGCGACGGTGAGCGCGGAGCGGACGCAGCGGCTGCACGTGCG
>JAYTVY010000652.1:0-4625 GCA_043743755.1 Bryobacterales bacterium
CAACTGAGAATAATCGTCCTGCCAGGTGGTGTACATCAAGCCCTTGACGCCTGGAACACCGAGCGCCTGCTGCAGCTCGGCGGTGGCGGCGGCGGCTCCGTCTCCGCTGTCGTAATATCCCGCGACGATCTGCGCGTGCGGGACGGGCTGCAGCGGATCGCGGCCTGAAAACCAGGCCAGCGAATTCTTCAGGTCGCCAAGGTTCCAGTTCATGATGGTGACGCTGGCGGGAAGACCCAGCCACGAGCCCGCGAGATCGCCTTCCACCAGATAGTAATTGTCATGAGCGTTATGATACGGATCGAACATATCGCTCCAAACGTAAATGGGAGCGTCGGAGCGCAGAGATTGATAGAGGCCGATGGTCTGGGCTGCGTGCCAAGCGAGGAGCTGGCCGGGTGTAAAGCCCTTGGCCTTGCAAGCGGCGCAGGAATTCATGTGCCGCATTTCGTCGTACTGAAGAAAGTATCCGGCGGCAGCGGGCACGGCGGCCGTGACGGCTTGCGCATTCTGCGCCAGCCAGTTCTGGACGCCGGCTTCGGTGAGGCACATTCCGGTTTGATTCGAATACATCGGCTGGACGGCATAAAAGTCCAAGGCCACGGTTTGTCCCGGCTGCATAGCCGTACCGGCCGGCAGCGTAACGGCGGGCGGCGCGTGGTAATCGTCCTGGGGATAGGCAACCAGCCGCGGATCGCCGACGGCGCTAAAGTCCTTGCCCTCTTGGAAAGCGGCGGCCGTATTCGGATCGTACAGCTTGAGCGGCGTGCCAGGACGCCGCAGCACATTGACCAGAGCCGTTTCCTCAACCGACACGTCGTCAAACCAGATTGCGCCCGTGCTGCCGCCCCATTCGCCGAAGTAGAGCCAGGCTTGCGTGCTGCTCTGGCTGTTGAAGGTGGCGTCCACTTGCGTCCAATCCTGGGTGGCTCCAATATGGATGTTGTTGTAGAGGCGCTGCTCCGCGCTGCTGCTCGCGTCGAAGACCAGAAACCACGGCGTCGATCCGCCGTAGTTCTGCGTCTTGACATACATCCGCAAGTGATATTGACGCCAGGGAGTGAGCGTCAAGAGCTGCGCGAACCGGCCATTGGCGGGTGCGTTCCGAATGACGCCGGAGTAGGTTCCGCTGCGGCTCACGGTTGGATCGACGTCGACCCCAGCGTCACCAATCTTGAACCAGGACGTTTTGCCGAATTCGAAGCCGCCATTCACTAATCCGGGAAAGCTGTCTACGAGTTGAAGCTGCGTAACGGCGGCGTTGACCTGAAAGCGCGCGCCCAGGATGCGCTGTCCTTCAGCCCAGTTGGGATTGGTTCGCAGCACGTCATTCGACCAGCCGTAGGGGGCTCCGGTGGCGAGCACTTTCATTCCCTTCGAGATGGCATAGTTCATGCCTTGCTGCAGGTAAGTGGTGGAGTTCAAGAATTCGAAGCTGACGTCCCAAAACGCGACGCCGGTATAACCGGCGGCATATGCTTGATCGATCAAAGCCATGCTGGAAGTCACAGCGGCGGGGCTGTTCAAGTAGCTGTGATGCCAGTACCAAAGCTCGGGCGGCGGGGTTTGGGAGTGAGCGAAAGGAACCGCGGCGATGCAGAAGATGCCGAGGATAAGGGTTCGCGCGCGCCGCCCCATATGGGATTAATTCGGCGCGGAGGCGGCGGAGCGATAGTACTAGAAGCGTTGTTAGATACCTTAGTCCTAAAAGTCCAGCTTTAGGCCCAACTGGATTACGCGACCCGACTCGCCGGTTTGGATGATGGTCTGAGTGCTGGGGGGAGCGACGGTAGCGCAGCAGGTTTGTGCGAACACGGACGATGTGAGCGCCGGAGAACCCGTGGACGCGTCGCGCGGATTATCGAAATTCGGATGATTCAGCGCATTGAACCCTTCCGCCCGGAATTGGAGCTTCACGCGCTCGGTGATGTCGAAGCGCTTCACGACGCTGAGATCGAGGTTCCAGTACGCCGCCGCGCGAAAGATGTTGCGGGGAGAGCCATTCGAACCCGGCGCTGGAAAAACGAACGTAGTGAACGCCAGACCTGGATCGAAAACGACGGGTCCGGCCACGTTCGGAACATCGTGATAGTTGACGGCGGGTTTGGAACCAATGATGTCCGCGCGGGACGTGTGCGAGTTGTTGTTGGTGCGAACGCCGCTATAAACACTGAAGGGCTCACCCGACATGTGCGTGTACAGTCCGTTGACGCTCCATCCGCCGATTACGTGGTTCACGAAGCCAGGGGCCGAAGCCAAGAAGTGGCGGCCCTTGCCCACCGGAAGGTCATAAACGAAATTGGTGGTAAGCACGTGGGTGCGGTCGAAATCCGAGAGTCCGCGCTCGGTTCGCCAGTTACGTATGTCAACGGTGGTTCGCGCGCTGGTGGTGCTGATGCCACCACCCGAAGAAGCGCCCACGGGATCAGTGGACTGATCGTCGATCGACTTGCTGAACGAGTATGCAAGGCCGAAGAGGAGCCCGTAACTGAAGCGTTTTCGCAAGGTAACTTGCAAGGAGTGGTAGTAGGAATCGCCGCCGGAATCCAGGTAGGTGATCGGCCCAAACTGCTGGTTGGGGCGGAGATGCGCGGCGAGCGTGGTCTGCTCAATGCGGCCCGCCAAATTTCCCGCCGCATTCTGCGACAGGTCCGTCCGGGTGGTGCTCGAATTCACGAAAGCGCTATTCACAATCCCGGAAGCGACCAGCGGAACCGCTGTGCCGGTGATGCCCGCGGGACAGCCGCTGCCATCTGGATTGCAACTGGCGGCAACGTTCTGCTGCATGATAAAGAACGACGGCAGGATGGGACCGGAATCGATCTGGTTGATATCGTAGGAGCGGAAGAGCCGCAATCCGCGCTTTCCGACGTATCCCACTTGCGCCACGAATCCGCCGGGGAGCTCGCGCTGGATGTTGAGGTTCCACTCATGAACTGTCGGCATTTTCAGGTTCTGATCAAACAGGGTAAGTGCCGGGGCGCTGCTCAGCAGCACAGGCTGCGGGGTCAGATAAGTAGCGGGCTGCAGAGTAGGCGGGGTCAGTTGGATGGGGAAACCCTGCGCGATCCGCAGATCGGGAACAGCCTGGCAGCCGGCAGTGGTGGACCCGCCGGGCACAGAATTGCATTGGAGGGTAAGTCCTGGCACTTTGCCGGAAGCAGCGGTGACTTGGAACGACGAAAGCGGGTCAAACGAGATGCCCCAGCCGGCTCGGATAACGGTCTTGCTGCTGCCGCCGGGCGCCCAGGCAAAGCCCAGACGAGGTCCGACTGCGCCCAGATTATTGTTCTGATACCAGCTGTCGGCGTGCTTGAAGCTCACGAGGCCCGGATTGTTCACGATGGGTCCATCCGGAACGTAAACGCGGCCGCCGGATTCGGTGGGCGGCTTGTTGTACTCCCATCGCAGGCCATAGTTGATCACAAAATCGCGACGCACGCGCCACTCGTCCTGGAAGAAGAAATTGTACTGCTTGATGCGGACACCTTCGTCCCACAGGGTGACCTTGTTTCCGGCAATGAACGGCAGATATTGGTTGGACTTCAGGTCGCCTAGAAATACCTGGCCCAGACGCGCCGGAATTCCAATGATGTCGTTGATCGCGCCCAGCAGCCGCGTGTTATCCGTACTGTTGATTCCGGGGATGCTGGATGAGGCGAGGCCGGGTGTGTTGAACCCGGCTGGCGGACGAATCGACGACGAAAAGCTCAACGAGGGTGTGACGTTGATGCCGCCGGGCTGGCCGCGCTGATCGTTATGCTCATACAAGCGGACATTGACCCCGGTCCGAAAGATGTGTGAGCCCTTGATGACGCTCAGATTGTCAAGCAACTGTGGAGTGGTAACCGCGCGGAAGGTGCGCGGAGTGTTTATGTAAGGCAACGACACGTTCGCGAACGCATACGGAGGAATGCTGGGGAAAGCGGGATTCGCTTCGCCTTGCGTGAACAGGAAAATGAAGCGCGAGAAACCGGCGGTCAGCTCATTGACCACCCGCGGCGAGAAAAGGTGCCGGTAGCTGATTGCGAGGTTCTTGGTGGTGCGAAACACTTCGCCGAGCGGCGGAAAACCCGGAAACACTTGCGGCCGGCCATTCAACGGATCGCCGGACAAAGTGTTGTAATGCCCTTGCAGCCAGCGCACGTACAAGTTGTTGTTCTCATTGAATGAGTGATCCACACGGTACATGAAATTGGGGCCTCGAAACAGCGCGGGCGGATTCCAAACATAGGTGGCCGTGTTGAGCCCGTCGCCCGAGGCGCTATAGTTGTTCGGCGCCGGATAACTGGCGAACAGTTTGGCAAGGCTTGGGTCGACGCCAATGCCCTTCGGGTCATTAGCCGCGAAGTTGAAGCTCGCGACGCAGTTGGCATCGGTGGGGCTGGCACAGGTGCGGATGCCGGGAAGCAGCGCTCCGGTGTGCGGGTCCACCAGCAAGGGCGAGTTCCGGGTAATCTTCTGCCCGCCGATAACGAGAGGATTCTTAGGGTCGGCCACCCAGTAGCGATAGATACCCGCGCGGGCCGACGGCGTATAGATGGCCGGTAATCCAAATGTCTGGTCAATGGGCTGCGCGGTATTGATCTTCTGGTCGGCATAGCTGAAGAAGAAGAACGTTTTGT
>JAYTVY010000653.1:0-5822 GCA_043743755.1 Bryobacterales bacterium
CGCCGGAATCGGCCGCGCGGCAGCACGCAATTGCCAGGAATAAAGACAGAATGCGGAAGGAATTTGTCCGGGACATCGCCTGATTATTTGTAACACAGCCGGGCCGGTGGAATCGCGTGCGCCGTGGCTGCCCAGCGCGGTAAAATTGGAAGCGAACCCTCCCGATGAATCTCGTCAGCAGTTTGTGCCGGCATGTCCCTTCTCTTGTGCGCTCGCGCGGCGAGACTATTTTCCGGTATCGCGGCGTGCGAATTACCGGTGGAGACAGCTCGACGATAACCGCGCTCGTGGCTGGCTCGGAGATTTATGAGGTGCGCCTGGAGTGCCGCCAGGGCGGGATCGGCGCCGCCTGCACGTGTCCCTATGCTCGAACCGAAGTTGTTTGCAAACACATCTGGGCCACCGTCCTGGCGGCGGAGCGCTCCCCTTACTTGCAGGCCGCCAATGGCGCCTCCTATTTTGCGCCGGCCGGGCCAGACGAATTCGAGCTCGATTCGTTTCAGAAACCGTTTACGCGTTTCGCACCGGTCCCGCGGCCGCCGCAGTGGAAAACACTGCTCGCCGCGGCGGGCGTCGAGGGCAACGGCCGGGACGGCCAGGGCTGGCGGCCCGGACGCGAGATTCATTATGCCGTCAATGTCCCCGCCACCATCGACGCAGGCAAGCTGTACCTGGATCTCGCCGTCCGCGACCGCAAGCAGAACGGCGAGTGGGGCAAGCCCAAGCCCGCGATATTCTCGCGCTCCGAGATCGGCAGATTCCCTCCGCCGCCGACCGCGAGATTCTGGCCGTACTCGGAGGGGGTGAATCTTACTATCAATACGCCGATCCGAAGGTCTCGGCCTGTAAGATCGGCGGCGCACTGTTGCACGTCGTGATGCCCATGCTTTGCGCCACCGGGCGCTGCCACCTCCGCACGCACTCCAGTCGGGATTTGAACTCCCAGTCGGTCCTCGCCTGGGACGACGGAGCGCTATGGGTTTTGCGGCTGGCGCTCAAGCCGGACGATGAGCAGTGGGTATTAGGAGGAACCTTCGAGCGCGGCGAAGAGCGCATGGACATTACCGAGCCCGCGCTGCTGCTGCACGACGGTCTCCTGTTCGCGCGCGGGCGGGTTTCCACTTTCGATGCAGCCGGCAATTTCCGGTGGATCAAACTATTGCGCGGCCAGGGCAAGATTGGCGTGCTGAAGACCGACGGCCAGGAATTTCTTGAATGCATGCTGTCCCAGCCGGACCTGCCCGCCATGGAGTGGCCGCAAGAACTCAGCTACCAGGAATCCACAGCCGCGCCGCTAGCGCGCTTCAAGATCGCCGAATCGCGGCACTCGCTCTCCGAATACAACTCGGCATACGCCAGCGCCTTGCGCGGCTCTCTCTCCTTCGGCTACGCCGGCGTCACATTCTTTCCCGAGGACCCTGCTCCCGGAACCTACGACGGCGCGGAGCGGCGTTTCATAAAGCGCGACAAGAACGCCGAGGAAGCCGCCATCGCGCGGCTCGCGGAGATGGGGTTGAAAATCCAGCAGCCCCTGTATGGCGGCGATACTCGCGCCTGGTACAATGTCCCCGCGAAGCGGCTGCCCCAGGTGGTCCGCGATTTGCTGAAGGCCGGATGGCATGTGGAGGCAGAGGGGAAAGCTTTCCGCCGCGCGTCGAATTTCCGCGCCGAGATAACTTCCGGCATCGATTGGTTTGAGTTGCACGCCTCCGCCGATTACGGCGCCGGGACAGTACAACTGCCGGACTTGTTGAAGGCCCTGAAGCAGGGCACCAATCTGGTGCAACTCGGCGATGGATCCTACGGCGTGCTTCCTGAAGAGCTGCTCAAGCAATATGGCCTGTTGATCGGTCTGGGCAAGGCCCACGGCGATCACATTCGTTATTCCCGCGCGCAGACAGGACTCCTGGATGCGCTGCTGGCGTCGCGCGAAGAGGTGCAGGTGGACGCCGTGTTCGCCGCCGCGCGTGAACAACTGCGTCGCTTTGAAGGCATCCAGCCCGCCGCTCAACCCCCTGGATTCCGCGGCGAGCTGCGCACATACCAGCGCGAGGGCGTCGCATGGATGGGATTCCTGCGGGATCTGGGTTTCGGCGGCTGCGTGGCCGACGATATGGGCGTGGGTAAGACGGCCCAGGTACTGGCGATGCTGGAAACGCGACGTGAGCTGCGCCTCAAAAGTATGGCCCCGGGCCCCTCCCTGGTGGTGGTGCCGCGGTCCATCGTCTATAACTGGATGCAGGAAGCCGCGCGCTTCACGCCCAGGCTGCGCGTTCTGGACCATTCCGGCGCCGGCCGCGACAAGAGCGTCGAACAGTTCAGTAATTACGATCTGATTCTCACCACCTACGGCACGCTGCGCCGCGATGCGGTGGAGTTCCAGAACTTTCGATTCGACTACATCATTCTCGATGAAGCCCAGGCCATCAAGAATGCCGGCACGGAATCGGCCAAGGCGGCGCGGCTGCTGCAAGCGAATCACCGGCTGGTGATGAGCGGCACCCCCATCGAGAATCACCTGGGCGAGCTCTGGAGCTTGTTCGAGTTTCTCAATCCGGGAATGCTGGGGTCGCTCTCGGTGGATGGTTCGGGGGGCATGTCCTTGAAGAATCCCGATCAGCCCACGCGGGAAATGCTAAGCCGCGCCCTGCGCCCTTTCATCCTGCGCCGCACCAAGGATCAGGTGGCGCCGGAGCTGCCGCTGAAACTGGAACAGACGGTCTATTGCGAGATGGACCGCGGCCAGCGCAAGCTTTACGACGAGCTGCGCGACCATTACCGCCACGCCTTGCTGGGACGCATTGAAACGCAGGGCATGGGCAGATCCAAGATGCAGATACTCGAAGCGCTGCTGCGGCTGAGGCAAGCGGCGTGCCATCCGGGACTGCTGGACGCCAAACGCAAGGACGAGCTTGGCGCGAAGCTGGAGGTATTGATGACCCGGCTGGCTGAGGTGATCGCGGAGGGGCATAAAGCGCTGGTGTTCTCGCAATTCACCAGCTTCCTGGACATCGTGCGGCTGCATTTGAATAAGCAGGGCGTGGTTTACGAATATCTGGATGGCAAAGTGCGCGACCGGCAGGCCCGCGTGGAGCGCTTCCAGTCCGATCCGGATTGCCCCTTGTTTCTGATCAGCCTGAAGGCCGGCGGCGTCGGCCTGAACCTGACGGCGGCCGAGTATGTGTTTCTGCTGGATCCCTGGTGGAATCCGGCCGTTGAGGCCCAAGCGATCGACCGCGCTCACCGCATCGGCCAGTTGAAGCGCGTATTCGCATACCGCCTGATCGCCAAGGACACCGTGGAAGAAAAAGTGCTCGAGCTGCAGAACACGAAACGAAACCTCGCGGACGCAATCATCCGCGCCGACGCAAGCCTGGTAAGAGATCTAAAGCGCGAAGACCTGGAATTCCTCTTCTCCTAACTTTGTACGGCGGGCCCCCTGGCCCGCAGCCGGCCCCCCGGCCGGCTTCCGTCACTCCAACAGCGGGTCCAGGGGGACCCGCGCAGGCCAGGGGGCCTGCGCTACAAAAAACGTAACCTTCCCCCCCCATGCACAGTACCTGCACCAAGGGAACCAACCGCGTTCATCGCGCGTAGTCTAACTTTCTATGCCCACTTTCATCAACGACCTCCGCTATGCGCTCCGGACACTGCGGAAGGCGCCGGTCTTCACCGCCGTAGCCATTCTATCGCTGGCCCTGGGAATCGGAGCTAACACCGCCATCTTCAGCCTGGTGGATCAGGTACTGCTGCGGCTGCTGCCGGTGAAGGAACCGCGCCAGCTCACCCTCATCGCCATGCGCGGGTCGCACTACGGCAGCAACTGGGGCGGAAATGCGCTGTCGTATCCCATGTATTCGGATATCAAGGCCAACAACCAGGTGTTCAGCGGGATGTTCTGCCGGTTTCCATATCGCATGAGCATTACGTTCAACGGTCAGACCGAGCGCGTCGGCGGCGAGCTGGTTTCGGGCACTTACTTCCCGGTGCTGGGCGTGGGCGCAGCGGTGGGCAGGACCATTACTCCGGAAGACGACGCGACCCCGGGCGGGCATCCGGTGATGATGCTCAGCTATGACTACTGGAAAACGCGTTTTGCCGGCGATCCAAACATCGTGGGCAAGAGCATGCCGGTCACCGGGCACAACCTCACCGTGATCGGGGTGGCGCAACAGGGTTTCGATGGCGTCGAGTTCGGGCACATCTCGCAGATCTTCGTGCCGGTAATGATGAAAGCCCAAATGACGCCCAACTGGGACGCTCTGAAGGATCGCCGCAGCCGCTGGGTCAACGCGTTCGGGCGGCTGAAACCGGGCGTCACGGAACAGCAGGCCGCGGCGTCCCTGGCGCCGTTCTTCCACAGCATGCTGGAAATGGAAGTGAAGGAGCCGGCGTTCAAGAACGCTTCGGATTTCGACCGCCAGCAGTTCCTGAAAAACAAGTTGGTGGTGCTGCCGGGAGGCCAAGGCCGGAGTTCCCTGCGGCGGAGTTTTCAGACGCCGCTGTGGGTTCTGATGGCGATAACCGGAGGCGTCCTGTTGATTGCCTGTGCGAACGTCGCGGGCTTGTTGATCGCGCGCGCGGCGTCGCGGCAAAAAGAGATCGCAGTGCGCCTGGCGCTGGGCGCGGGCCGCTGGCGCATCATGCGGCAGTTGCTGGTGGAAAGCCTTCTGCTGGCCGCGCTGGGCGGACTGGCGGGGCTGTTGCTGTCATTCTGGACCGATCGTCTACTGCTGCACATGATCCCGGCGGACTGGGATGTCAAGCTCTCCAGCGCGCCCGATTGGCGGATTCTCGCCTTCACCATCGGCGTTTCGCTGCTCACCGGCGCGCTGTTCGGGCTGGCTCCGGCGCTGCAATCCACGCGGCCCAACCTCGCACCCACGCTGAAGGATCAGGCCGGAGCGGTGGTGGGCGGCGGCCATGTGAGGCTCCGGAAAGGGCTGGTAATGGCGCAGGTGACTTTGTCGCTGCTGCTGTTGATTGGGGCGGGTCTGTTTATTCGCAGTTTGAAAAACCTGCGGGACCTGGGCCCCGGCTTTGCCGCCGACCGGTTGCTGGCGTTCAACATGGACCCTTCGCTGAACGGATACGATGTCGAGCGAGGCAAGGTTTTTTACCGGAGGCTCACCGAAGAAGTAGCGTCAATTCCCGGCGTGCAGGCCGTGGGGCTGGCATCCATGCGGATTCTGGAAGGCAACGAGTGGGACAGCTCGGTGAACGTTGAGGGCTATCAGGCCAAGCCGGGCGAAAACATCGCGGCGTTCATGAATGCGATCAGCCCGGGATATTTCGCGGCGCTGGGAGTCCCAATCCTGGCGGGGCGTGACTTCACCGTGAAAGACACGGAAGGCTTCGTCCATGGCGAGGCGCCCCCCGGCGAAAAGCCATTCAAGGTGCCGAGGGTGGTGATGATCAATGAGAAGTTCGCCAAGAAGTATTTCGGAAAGGCGAATCCCATCGGACGGCACGTGGGCTTCGGTAGCGATCCCGGCACCAAGGCGGACATGGAAGTGATCGGTGTCATCAAGGACATCAAGTACGAAAGCCTGCGCGATGAGATTCCCATCCAGATGTTCATTCCCTATCTGGCGAGTCCGTTCACGGGCGAGATGACCATCTACGTCAGGACGTCACTGGATTCGAATCAGCTGTTTTCCATCGTCCGGGCCAAGGCCCGTGGCATCGATCCCAACCTGCCCATGTTCGGAATGCGCACCACCGAGCAGCAGATTGCGAATTCGCTGATCACCGAACGGCTGATCGCCGGGCTGTCGAGCGTCTTCGGCTTGCTGGCCACCCTGCTGGCGGTGATCGGCCTC
>JAYTVY010000654.1:0-3039 GCA_043743755.1 Bryobacterales bacterium
ACTTCCTCAGCTTATGCCAAACCAAATCATTCTGTGCCCGGAATGTTCGGATTATTTCACGGACCCTGACGCGCGCGGCTCCGTGCGCGCGTCGATCCGTCCGAGCGGGTCGATCTGTCCGCGGGGTCGATCCGCCCGCAAGCCGATCCGCCCGCCGATCCCCGCGCACGCCTAGTCCAGCGATATCTTCGAAACATCCAGGCTGGGCGGCGGATACTTCAAACGCATGCCCTCCAGCGCCTTCACCACCACATCGGCTACCACGTGGTTGCGGAACCATTTCTTGTCCGACGGAACCACGTACCACGGGGCCCAGGGCGTGCTGCATTTAGCGAGCGCGTCTTCGTAGGCTTCCGCGTAGGCGTCCCAGTGCTTGCGCTCTTCGATGTCGGGCAGCGACAGTTTCCAGTTGCGCACCGGGTCTGAGATGCGCTGCTCGAATCGCCGTTTCTGCTCCGCTTTGCTGATGTGCAGGAAGAATTTCAGAATGGTGACGCCATTCTCGGCAAGACCCTGCTCAAACTCGTTAATCTGGCGGAATCGTTTGGACCATATGGATTTCGGCACCAGGTCATGCACGCGCACTACCAGCACATCTTCGTAGTGCGAACGGTTGAAGATGCCGATCTGGCCTTTCCGCGGCGCGCCTTTGTGGATGCGCCAGAGATAATCGTGATCGGATTCCTCCGATGAGGGCTTCTTGAACGACGTCACCTCGCACCCCTGAGGATTGACGCCGCTCATCACGTGACGAATGGTGCCGTCCTTGCCGCCGGCATCCAGCGCCTGCAAGACAATCAGCAGCGAATGCCGGCGATCCGCGTAGAGCAGGTGCTGGAGCTCACGCAGGCGGTCGAGATTCTTTTCGAGCTTCTTGGCATCCTTGACGACGCCGAACGTATCGCCGGGGTCGCGGTCTTTCAGCTTCAGCTTGGCGTGCGGCTTGACGAGGCAGTGCTTGGCTAGGTCCACCTGTCTAGGGTAGCGCTTTTGCGGCCTTAGCCCCAGAGTTCGTTGATGGGCCCGTACAGGTCTTGCTGCGAGAATGGCACGTATTCAAAACCGCGGTGGAAGGGATCGTCTTTGCGGACGGTGGTCCAGTCGATTCCCATGGCGGAGTAGATGGTGGCCTCGATGTCCTCCGGGCGGACGTAGCGGTTGCGGGACCAGCCGTAGTCCAGCGTATCGGACCCGTCGGGTTTTGTGCCGCCGATGGCCCGGCCGCCTTTGACGCCGGCGCCGGCGAACACGGCGGTCTGCTGCAGCCAGTGGTCGCGGCCGCCGGCGGCGGTGATATTGCCCACCGTGCGTCCGAACTCGCCCACCATCACCACCAGCGTCTCATTGAAGAGGCCCGAAGACTTGAGGTCGCCGATGAGCGCGGAAACGCCGTCGTCCAGCGGCTTGCCCATGGTGTACAGGTTGTTGCCCTTGGGATTCGCCTGGCCGTAAATGTCCTGGTGCATATCCCAGCTGCCGAAAGTGATCTGAATGAAGCGCGTGCCTTGGTTGGCTTGCAGCACCTGCTTGGCCACCAGGCAGGAGTTTCCGAAAGTGGAATTTCCGTAGCGGGCGCTTTCCGAGACCGAATACCCGAAGGCCTGGTTCACCACGTTGTTGTAGGTCAGGCTCTTGGCGGAACTATAGAACGCATCGTAATCCTGCAGCGGCTGGCCCAGCGGTGAATTGACCCGCAGCGGATCGTCCAGCTGGTGGAGGCGGCTCCACAGCGTGTCCAGCCGGGCCGAGTTGGTGGGGCTGGCCGGGTTGCTGGTGTTGGGAATACCGGTGGTGGCGGGCAGAATCTTGAAGGGCGCGTACTTCGCGGAAAAATATCCACTGCCCACCGCGGTCTGCGAATTGAGCGCCAGGAAGGGAGGGAAGATCTGATTGGGATCGCCCTTTTCGATGGCCACCACGCTGCCGATGTTGGGTGCGATGTCTCCCAGCGCCGCGGCGGGATTGCGTCCGATCTGCGTCCAGTGCTGGGCCAGGGAATGAACCAGCGCCCAGGCATGCATGGATCGCACCAGGCAGACATCGCCCAGAGTGGCGCCGATTTTCGGCAGCAATCCCGTGGGCCAGTTGAGGCCGCCGATCATGGTGGGATTGAAGTCCGGCGGTGTGATGCCGTTAGTGAACTTGAGATCGAACGTGTCCACATGGCTGGGGGCGCCGGCCAGCAGAATGAAGATGACATTCTTGGCCTTGTTCTGTGTCGTGACCCCAGGCTGGGTGCTGACGTTCTGGCCCTTGGCCGCCTGCCCCACCAGATACGAGCCGACCACGCCCGATCCAAGAATGTCGAAGAACCGGCGCCGCGTGAAGTGAGGACGGTTAAAGAACGTCAAGTGCGGATGCGGATGGCGTTCGACGAACTGTGTGAATTTATCTTGATCGGACATTGACGCTCCCCTTCTGGATGCTCAGTAATTAAAGACGAAGTCCACCTTGTTGTACAGGGACCACAACAGGTTCTCGATTTCCTGATTGCGGTTGGACCCGGCGGAGCTCAAGTTGCCCACGGCGGCGCTCATTTCGGCGCTGGTGGGAGTGCGCGAGAGCACGGTGAGGAACAGAGTGTTCACCACCTGATCGTTCGGCATGCCGGCCACTTTTGCCAGCAGGCTGGTGTTCGGCGCCTTCGAGAACTGGACTCGATTCATCACGAACGCGTCGTTCATCAGATCCAAGGTCTGTGAGATGGAGCCGTCGCTGCTGCGGGGCTCGTCGTCGCGATTGCCCCGGAGGAATGCATTCAAAAAGCCGTTCACCGCGCCTCGTCCGCCATCGGGAGTATTCACCGGCTCGGCCAGTTGCATGGCCAGCGTGGTGGTTCCGTATACCGCGTTGTTGTACGTGGGAATGATGTTGCTGGACTGCGTGATGGCGTCGTGAAGCTCCTCGGACCACAGCCGGCGGACCATCTTCCGCGCAAACAGCGTCTCGGAAGCCGAGTTCCATGTGCCGTTGTAGCGGGCCGAGAGCTGATAGGCGCGCGAAGTGGTGATCTCGCGCATCAGCGCTTTCAGATCGTAC
>JAYTVY010000655.1:0-3254 GCA_043743755.1 Bryobacterales bacterium
GGTGAACGTAAGAGTTCCTGTATAAACGATACGTTGGCGGGCGCGATGTGGAAGGCCCTTAGGGCTTTGCGGACGGCTGCCAGAGCTCAATCTTATTCCCATCCAGGTCATAGATCCAGGCAAAGCGACCGTAGGATTCATTCATTCGTTTGGGATCAATCTTTACTCCCTCTTCTTTTAAGCGGTCGAGCAAAGCATCCATATCGTCCACGATGTAATTGATCATGAACGGTGCGGGGCTGGGATCGAAATAGTGAGTGGTGGCGGGGAAAAGAGTCCAAACTGTAACGTGTTGCTTTTGCGGGTCGTCGCGTTCGCGCCACGGAAGCATCACGCCTCCGCCTTTGTCAGCGAGTCCAAGATGCTTGGAATACCATTCGCGCATCTGATCGCGATTCGCGGATTTGAAGAAGACACCGCCGATTCCAAGGATGCGCCCGCGCGCCTCCGTTTTGACAGCCGGCTTCGACTTTTCAGGTTGCGGAGCTTGGACTTCCTGTCCTTTTGAGCTGACCGAGACGAGCAGCAGCGAGCCGCGTGCAATTGTGCGCCAGGGTATTCCTTGCATGAGTGGATTATAAAACGATTCGCAGGCGGGGTTTGTAGATTGCGGTGTGGCGGATGCGCTGGATGGGACGCCGATCGGCGGAGATGGCGACGTCCAACACGACGAACTCATGGCCGGCGCGGTCGAAGCGATCGAGGATGCAAGCGCGCGCTTCGATTTGTTCGCCGGGGCGGGCGATGCCGGAGTTTACTATTTCGCTGGCTACATGGATCCAGGGGCCCAGGCGATAGTTTCGGACCAGGATTTCGTTCGCGATTTGCAACAGGCGCGCGGGATGGGCGGCGGCGCTGGGACCGCGGTAAACCGGTAATCGTTCGGCGATGCGGTCGAGATACTGGTCATCGTGCAGCGGGACGGGATCGATCAGCGTACCGAGTACGGTCCCCGGAACCAGCGTTTCCCTGGACGCTTCTTGTTCCGGCTGCAAAGGACGGGCTGGGATGGCAGGCGAGGAAGAAGCGGCCGGGATGCAGGCGGTAGCCGTGGCACACGGGCCGGCGGTTAGCTTCAGGACACCCGAGGGATCTTCTTCCGCATGGACCACGACTTCTTGACCTTCATAGACCGGCTGGAGGAATCGGACTTCCATCGCGCCGCGGGCAAGCCACGTCTCGCCGAAGTGCCGCACCACGGGAGCCGTCATGTAGCCATAGACGGTGACGCCTGGGACAAGGCCGCCGCGAAACCCGTATTGCGCGGCGACCCGGTCATCGTGGATCTTGTTTTCCGAATCGGCGGCGGTGTTGTGCGCGACTACGCGATACATGCTGTCGATCATGTTCGCGGGACGGCGAAGGTGAGAGCCACCGCCGCCATGGCGGTGCCGGCTTGCGAGATCCATTGATCGTGAGCATGCGGGAACCCGCTCTCAAAATAAGGCTGAAAGGTGAAAGCGCGGGTAACCACGCGCCACGTGCCATCCTCTCGCTGGGCGCGCAACAGGTAATCCACGCCACGGCTGAAAACCGGGCTGGACGGCGCCACCCCGGCTTCGTGCAGCGCCCATAGAGCTTCGCCGGTGGCGTAGGCATCGGAGGGAAGATTATCGGTCTGGCCCCAGCTTCCATCGGGACGCTGTCTGGCGATCAGTTGTTGCACGCGAATCGGCGGCGGCTTGTGTCCGGCCCAGGCGATCCCCAGGATCTGCATCGACCGATCTTCCATCGAGCGCGGCTCCGCGGCCTGGAGCCACGCGGCCGCGCGAGCCACACGCAAATCGAATTCGGCTTTCCGTCCGGCCAGAGGATAGAGACGCAGCACACGAATCCCCTTGGCGGTATGCGAAAAGCCACCGTCTTCGAGCGGAGGCCGCGCGACGCCGTAATTGGGCCAATCGCCCTCCTTTCGCTGCATGGCGGCGATGTGGTGGACCAGGGAGTCGGTTGCGAGTGTGGGAGCGGCGGCACTGCCCGCCATCTGCAGCAGCGAAAACTGCTGGCCATCGACGCCTGCGGCAGGATCCTGCACCTGAAACAATTGCTGTTCCAGCGCGCCGCGCAGCGTCGCGGTGACATGGGACTCGCGGCCTTCCAGATCGTAGTCGGCTTGGATAGCCAGTGGCTTTGCGGCCGCCACGGCGAGGCCGTTGAGGTGCTCCGCGTGACACGACAAGCAGCCGCCGGCGCCGAGAAATTTCGAGGCAGCGCCTTGCGACGCGGCCAATGCCTTCTCCACCGCTTCGCGGACATTGCGGCGCGGCGGCGCGAGATTTTCGGCCGCGATCTTCCGATGCGGGAGGCCGAAGAGCTCGAGAATGGCGGGGTCATTATAGCGGCGGGCCCAGGGGATGGATGGGCCGGCCGCGGAACCCTGAGTTAGCAGCAGTTTCACGATCCGCCGATCCGCGTGGTCGGTAGCGACGGCGAACACCAGCGGAGTGGCGTCGCGAACATCCTGGGCATTGATATCGGCGCCGGCTTTGACCAGCGCCTCCACAGCTTCGAAGTTGCCCATTCCGCTAGCGACCTGCAGCGGAGTCAGGTGTCCCAGTTTGAGAGGTCCGTTCTTTACAACTTCGAACGTATCGCCGGTCTTCACGTTCACGGCTGCGCCATGGGCGATCAGAAGCTTAACCAGGGGCGCGTTGCGGTCGCCGTTTCCAGCGGCGGCGAACAAGGGCGTCGCTCCGCCTCCGTCAACGGTGTTCACGTTGACGCCCTTGGCGAGCAGCAGCCGTACCAGCTCGATGTGGTTGGAACTAGCCGCTTGTTCCAGCACACTCATTCCGCTCTCATCGCGCGCGTTGATGTCAGCGCCTTTTTCGATCAGCAGGCGAGCGGCTTCGGTGGCGCCGTCATAAGCAGCGGCGATGAGCAGAGGCGTGCGGCCCAGTTTGGAACGGGCATCCACCTGGGCTCCCTTGGACAGAAGCAAGCGCACTTTGGCGGCATCCCCGGCGCACCACATGAGCGGAGTGGCGGCAAAGTGGTTGGCGGCGTTGGGGTCGGCTCCAGCATCGAGAAGGAGGCGCAAACTTTCCAGGCTGCCCAGAGCGGCGGCGTACATCAGCGGCGAGTTACCGCGGGCGTCGCGGACCTTCGGGCCGGGGTCCTGGATGAGTTTACGGAGAGCGGGGAGATCGTTGTTACGGATGGGGAGATAGAACGGGCTGTTCTCCACGGCGGGACTGAGGACGGCGAAGCTAAGAAGGAGGAAGGCGGCTGCTGTTTTCATGAATCAGTCTCCG
>JAYTVY010000656.1:0-10722 GCA_043743755.1 Bryobacterales bacterium
GTACGATCTCTCCAGCGATCCCAGTGAGCAGCGAAATCTTTATGACCAGCAGCGATCCACGGCCACCGCGCTGGGCGAGCAGATGGCCGCGGTGCGTCGAAGCTCCCCGGCGCGGTCCGGCCAGCCTCCCGCGCCCAAGCCCGATACGATAGCCGCGCTCCGCTCACTCGGCTACCTGAGCGGATCCACGGCGGCCAACCACGTGGAATCTCGAGTGGATCCGAAAGATCGAATCCAGGATTTTGAACGCTACGTCGGCGCATTGGGGCTGGCGTCCGAGGGCAAAGTGGTGGAAGCCCGCGGTCTGCTCCGAAGCCTGAGCGACAAGCTGCCGGACGTGGTGGACATCCGCATTAGCCTCGGATTGAATCAGCAGCAGCTCGGCGATAGCGCACAAGCCGCCCGTGAATTCAAACGGGCCATCGGGCAGGCGCCTTTGGATGCTCAACCGCATTTCGAGCTGGGGTCCTCTTACTTCCGGATGGGCCAATCGGGCAGCGCCATTGAAGAGTTCAAGGCCGCGCTGGCGATAGAGCCGTGGTACACGCGAGCCGATGAGGCGCTCGCCGAAATCTATATTCAGAAGAAGGATTTTCCGCAGGCCCGCGCCTCTCTCAACCACCTGCTGTCCGTTGATCCGAATAATTACACGGCGCACTTTAACCTGGGCATCCTTGCGGCGCAGGAGAAGCGCTGGAGCGAGGCCGAGCAGCGGATGCAATCCGCGCTCCGTGCCGACCCGGGCTCGGCCGAGGCTCACGATACTTTGGGCGGGATCTATTTCCAGCGCGGCCAATTGGAGCTCGCCCGGCGTCAACTCGAAGAGTCCATCCGCCTGCAGCCAAAACTCGCTTCAGCGCACTACAAGCTTGCGCTGGTTTTTCAGAAACAAGGCAAGGCCGAGGCGGCCGCCGAGCAGCTCCGCGCCGCCCAGGCCGCGGCCGGCAGCCGCTAAGGCTCGGCCTACCCCGCCAGAAAAGGCTGACCGCGCAGCGCCTCATACAACAGCCATCCGAACGTCACCGCATACCCGCACGCCACCGCCACTACGATATTCACCCCCGCCTTGCGCGCACGCATGGCGTAACCCAGCAGCGGCAGAATCTGCAGCGCGTGCATGCCGATGAAATGGGCTACCCGCAGGTCGCCGTACTGCGAGCTCCAGTTCACCAACGGCAGCCCGGGACCGCCGTCCGGCGCGCCGACAGTGTGCGCGCCATGGGCCACCAGGCCGCCGCCCTCGGCGCTTGCCAGCAGGAAGATCGCCAGGCCCCAGCGGATGCCCGCCAGATACGCCGGCGGCAATCCCGGCACGCGTTTGAAGAACAGCGCCGCTACCCAGACCATCAGTACCGTATTCAATCCGATCATCGCACCCATCACAATGAACACCACGGCATCGAACGCCGTTTCGTGATTGAAGTGCGACGTGGTCCCGCGCGCCGCCTGCATCGCGATCAGTGACATCTCCGCGAGCATGCAGATGGACACGCCCCAGCCGATGGCCCGCACTGCCCGCGGGCGATCCGGCAAGTAGCGCAGGAGCCAGGCGAGCGTCCAGACAAAGATTGCGATAGAGACGGCGAATTTTTCGGGCTTGAGCCAGCGGTTGACTCCTAGAATTGTTACCGGGTCGGTTGTCGCCAGAATCGCCAGCACTGCCGCCAGCGCGAGATGCAACCAGCCCGTGATCGCCAGCGCCGGGCTCCCTCGATGAAGCTCTTTCAGCATCTATTTCAGGAACCCGCTCGAGCCGCTGCCGGCCGCGCTCAGCATGTCATTCTGTTCGTCATCCAGTGCCAGGATTTCGCGCATTTCCGCGCTGAGCCGCGCCGCCACGCTCTCACTCACTAGTGCCTTCTGATATTGCTGTTGCGGCTTGTCCCAGCGAGTATAGAAAGCGTGCACCGCGCGGCGGGGCCGCTCCGTTTTGTTGTCGGTAGCGCCATGCCACATGTGCGCATTCATGATTACCACCGTGCCCGCTGGCCCTGTTACCAGCTCCTCGCCCGGTTGCATTGCATATGTTTCGGGAGCCGGCGGCCGGCGCCACGCGTGCGACCCGGGAATCATCCGGATGGCCCCATTTTCGCTGGTGAAATCGTCCAGCATCCAGACGGAATTGCAGACCCAGTAACCGATCTCGTCGGCCACCGCCGCGCTATCGGCATGCAGCGGCTGGCGGCAAGCCGTGTTCGGATTCGCCGACCGCGCGTTCAAGCTGCTCAACTTGAATCGCGGCCCCAGCACGTGCGCCATGCAATCTAGAATCTCCGGCGTGGCGATGATGTGTTCAAACACTTCGCCTTTGTTCACCAGATTGGCAAGCCGCCGGGTCCCCGGCTCCTGCTTGAATTCGCCCCCCGCGGCGTCGCCTTCTCTCGCGAACAATTCCTCCACGCGTGTCCGCATGGCATCCAGCAGCGCCGGATTCATAAAGCCCGGCAGCTTCAAATACCCGGCCTCGTCCAGCTGCTTTTTCTGTGCGTCGGTCGGCACATGACCATGGTAGGACAGGGCCATGCCCTGTCACCGCGGACATCAGCGAAAATTCACCCTCGCGGCATTACTCGTCTGACCATCCACCGTAAGCACCAGATCCGTTTCTCCGCTCCCGCGCAACCCCACCGGAATCGGCCCCACGTTGATCTGGTCCAGTCCCGCATATTGCCCCTGCGCGCCGGCATACGGAACCGCGATACTCACGCCGTTGATGGCGCATTGGACCTCCCCCGCGTGATTCCGAATCCCGGTCCCATACAGCGTCAAGTAAACGGATCCGTCCGCGGCCAGGTCGATTGGAACTGAGCTGCACTTCCCGCCGCCGCACTGGAACACAGTGATCGCCGATTGGTTCGTGCCCGCTACACGAATTGCAGCCGCGGCCGCCACGCCATGCCCGCTTCCGTCGGCAGTGAACAGCGCGGGAGCGACATTTCGAATCAGAGCCGTCCCCGAAAGCGTCGTGGTGCCGTTCGTGAGCGTGAGCGCGGCCTGCCCGGGCGACATGCCCCCTGGAATCAGGAAATTGATTTGCCCTGGCGATACGTACGCCAAAGGCGCGAGCTGCGTCTGACCAGCGGCATCGCGCACCTGCAGCGTGAGACCGGCCAGCGACATCGGCAGCGGCTGCGACGGAGCGGCCTGCGTTCCCGATGCCAGATTGACGCCGTAAACCGATGCAAATGAATTCGGCGCGACGAAGGGCATTCCGCTTGCCGCCGACAGCCCCACGGCAGCGGCGCCGATCCCCGCGCTGCATGCTTCCGCTGTGCTCAATGGCCAGTACGACGTGACATCCGCGATGGCGCCTTCATACGCTGCGAATTTCCGCCAGGGATACCATGAGAGCGCCCCCAGTGGCAGCGAGCGTGTCGCGCAATTCCAATCCAGCATCTGATCCAGCGGCGGCAGTATCAGATTACAGCCGCTGCACGCGAAAGCCTGGTTCAGGCTCATGGCAACCGCCGGCTGCATTGAGTTCAGCACGAAGTTCGCTTCCCGGCGCAACGCGGTGAGACCGCCCGCGCGGTCATACCCAGCGGATGTAAACGGGTAATACCAGATACCCACATAATCCGCGATGCCGGTCTGATCGGCGTACTTGTTTCCCACGCACGGTGTGCTCTTCGTATAAGCGCTTCCGGGCGCCCAATCCGACGGCTCGCCCAGGTCCTGATAGATCTTTACTCCCGGCCAATAACCTTGAATCGTGCTCCGCAGCGCTCGCAGATCGGACGCGGAGAAGTATCCGCAAGGAGTGACTTCGCTGCCGTAAGGATTGGTTGAATAGGGCTCGTTGAAAACATACAACGCGAGGATCAGACTGGAACGGCTTTGCAGATAAGTCAGCAATTCCATTCCCGAGCCGGTGATGGTCCACTTTACGTTGTCGTACAGATAAGGGGGAGGATATCCGCCCACCATCAGCTTGATGCCGGCTTGCTCGGCCGCGTCCAGCGCGGATTTCCAGCTAGCCGAATTGTGTGGGTCCAGCGTGATGACGGCGAAGTCATATCCCAGGTTCTTGAGTGTCTTGAAATCCCCGGTGGCGGGGAAATGCGCTCCGGTCAGCATTTTCTGGGGCTGGGCATTCAACGCCAGCGCACCGAACAACGAAATGATTCCGATTTGCAGCTTCCACATGCTCAATGCCTCTTCACCGCATCGGCGTCGTCCGGCAGCACCGGCCAATCCGGCCCCGGAACACCGCTAACAATTTCCGCCAGTCTGAGTCGCGCCCGCAGCAACGCATCCGGATCCGTATTCCACGCATGAAAGCAGTTCTTCAACGCGTCACTGCAGCCCACCGACATCACTACATCCTTTACCGCCGCCGGATTCTTCCTCGCAGCCAGCGCCACCAGCTCATAATCCTGCATGCCGTCTCGAATCGACTTCAACCGCAGGCTCGGTATAGGACCATACACCGCCGCCGGCGACAAGCTTCCATAAGCGCCCGCCGGAATAACGTATCCCGCTTCCTTTCCCGGATACACCAGCATTCCGTCGCCGTTGAAACAATCGCCTCCGCTCGATACGCTGCATGGATCCGTCCACGGACTGTGACCCCGCGCGTAAATCTCATTCCATTTCGCGGTGGTCCAATACAGCATGCCGCGCAAACTGTAGCGATAATCGATCCAGGGAATGATGCGGAAATTCAGCAGCGGAAACTCGATCTGCCAGTAGGGCGATGGGTTCTCCGGATATTCCACCAGGCCGGTATAGCTCCAGAACTGCTCGCCGGCAGCCTGTTGTTGGGCGGCTTTCGCGGGATCGAACGCGCCGAAGCCCATCACAAAGGTGTTCAGACGCCCGAACAGAAATTGATCGAAGCCCGGCTGATCGAAGTCGCCGGTGATCGCCACCTTCAGGCTGGGATTGCCGGCGTGAATCAGATCCGCGAACGCTTGCGTCTTCAAGAAGTCGGCCGTGGATTGCGGCTCGTCCTGAGGACGCAGCCACAATTTACCCGAAAGTCCTCGGCGATCGAACCACTGGTACGCTTCGTTCAGATATGTCTGGGCTTTCTGACGGTCCGCGCCCAGCGGATCGCCGAAGGGTCCGTGCTCTTCGAAGTACAGCTTGAAGTCGCTGCGTTCGGGGCGGCTCACCAGCGCCATCAGGCGGTCGTCATCCGCCGCGGATTGCGCGATGTGCCCGTTATTGTCGATTTTGAAATAGCTGTAAACCGGGATCTCCGGCACCACTCGATTCGCCAGCAGACCTTCATCCATCGCGATGGCGAGGCTCTGGTGTTCCGGGCTGTCCTGTGAATACCCGTAGTATTTGGCGGGTCCGATCAAGTGCTCGGAATCGTAATCGTGGAACGCCGAGTGCAGCGAAGGGTTACGGGGAATCGAGAAATTCCAGACCGTCAGCGTCACCGGAATTTGCGCGATGGCGCCTCTCTCCGAAGTAATGGATACCGATGCGTTGTACACGCCCGCGGCCGCCGGATCGGGCACCGCGATCTCGACGTAAATCACCTGGTTCTGTCCGGCGCTCACCTGGAATGGCGCGGGAACATATATGCCGCCGCCTAGCCGCTCTCCGGTAATCGGATTCCGAAATGGAATCAGCGCGTCGGGATACGTGCCCGCCTGCGCTCCGCCCGCGCCGCCGTTCGACGGCTTCGAAATGGAAACAAAATGTTCGCGGTAGAAAACCACAGCCTGGGAAGGCAGCGCCGTGCCCTCGGCCGTGGTGAACGGCGACGCCAGCGCGGCGTCCACTCCGCCCAGACCCGCCGCCCCGCCGTTGATTACGATCTGAAACGCCTGTACCTCGCCCTTGGCGCCGTAGAGTACCGCGGCGGTTTGCCGCTGGGCAGGTGGCGCGCCCGTGAGGGTTGCCCGCCGCAGCGAATCGAGTACATAAACGCTGGCCCCGGCATCCTGGGCGCGCAGCCGCCGCGCGCTGTGCGTTTCCAGCACGATCACCGTGCCCACCAGAAGTAGAGTGCCGATTCGCATGAGGTCGCTGGACAATGAAACTTACCTCATGGTTTCCGGAAGTATGCCGCCGTGGTGTCTACCTTCTGGAAGTTCGCATCGATGTTGCGGGCCGACAGAAATTCATCAACCGCTTTGCGCGCCCCTTCCCAGTAGCCATAGTCGTCGATAAATACGAATCCGCCCGGCACCACCTGGTCATACAGTTCATCCAGGCAATACTTCACCGATTCATACCAGTCGCCATCCAGATGCAAGAGCGCGATCTTGCCGATCTCGGCCTTCGTGCCCGGAATGCTGTCCTGGAACCAGCCCTTCACAAAGTGTTTGCCGCGCTGGCTCAGGTGCAGCTTGCGGAAAAAGAGCTCGCGAACCGTCTGTTCCGATCCCAGGCAGATTCCCTTCTCGCCCTTCTCGCCAAGGCAGCTGATATCGCTCTCGGTGGGCTCCGGCAGCCCTTCCCATGAATCGAACATCCAGACTTCGCGGGCGCGGCTCGGCTCCACCACCGTCGCCAATACACCCGAGCTCCCGCCGTTGCAGACTCCGCACTCGACGATGTTCCCCGGGATGCGCTCATGCTCCAGGCAGCATGCCGCGTCGTAGAGCGACGAGAGTTCCCGCCAGCTCAGCATTGTGTAAGGACGCGCGGTCCGGATCACGCGCGCCTTTTCGATATCGAAAATGTCCCGGATAGGCGCGCTGGCGAAGAAGTTCGCCGAACGGTACAGATCCGTGATGGTCTGGCTCTTCTTCATGAATTGTTTCAGTTCTGATGTGTACATACTTCTCCTGTCTTGATCGTTTGTGCCGCCGGCTTGCCGGCGGCCGTGTCGTCGTAAAGTCCTAAAATCTGCTGCACCATTCGCTCCTCGGAAAACCGCCGGTAGCAGTCGGCCTGCGCGGCGATCCCCAGCTTGCGCGCGGTCTGGGGATTTTCCAGCAGGAATCGCATGGCTGTGGCCAGCGCGCCTGGATCCGAAGGAGCCGTCAGGATTCCGGTCACGCCGGACTCAATCACCTCGCGGTTGCCCTGGATATCGCACGCCACCACCGGCTTGCCCGCGGCCATCGCTTCCAGAACCGCGATGGAGAGTCCCTCGGAAATCGACGGCTGCGCGATGATATCGAACGCGGCCAGAAGATCCGGCACCTTGTCGCGGAATCCGGTGAAGTGAATTCGATCGCCCAAGCCGGTTTGCCGCGCTCGCTGCTCCAGCTCTTGCCGGAACGGTCCTTCGCCCAGCAATACAATTCGTGTATTGGGATGGACGCGGTATATTTCCGGAAACGCCGCGATCAAATCTTCCACGCCCTTCTTTTCCGCCAGACGGCTGGCCACGCCGATCAACGCATCCTCGGTTTCAATACCCAGCATCCGCCGCGCATCGCTTCTGCACGTCCGGCCGAAGTTTTCCACCTGAATGCCGTTCAGCACCGTCACGATCTTTTCGGGCGCAGCCACGCGCTGCCGGATGCCGCCCTCCCGGTGCTCTTCGCTTACCGAGACGATCAGGTTGCATGCGCGCGCCGCGATCCGTTCCAGCACCGCGTAGCATGCCTGGAGCCAAGGCTGCTGGGTTTCGCGAAATGCGAATCCGTGCGCGTGATGCACCACGCAAGGCGCGCCTGCCGCCTTGGCCGCCAGCCTCCCGATGAACCCGCCCTTGGACGTGTGCGTGGCGACGATATCGAACCGTTCGCGCCGGCACAGCCGCCACAATTGCGCGAACGGAACTATATCGCAGGGATTAATTGCGTGAAACCACCACGGCGACCGAACTGTCTTTGCGCCAGCCGCGGCGAAGCGCCGCTCCACTTCATCGTCCAGGCACACCACCCAGACCTCATCGCCGCGCCGGATCATTTCCGAAACATAGGCCAGCACCACTACGCCGCCGCCGCCCCAGGATCCGCCGCACAGCACTTGCAGCGCTTTCATACGGCGCAAGCCTCCATATTCACGCGGCGCACGGCGGAAGCCCGGTGATCTCCCAGACCCGCCAGGAACGCCAGCGCGATGCGTTCCAGATTGTAAGGACTAAGACTCGCGAAGTTGGGCAGCGTCAGGATGCGCCGCGAAACGCTCTCTGAGATGGGACAGCCGCCTGCGTAGCCGTAACGCGCCGCGCACTCCGCCGAGTTGTAATGGATCTTCGATGTGTCCACACCCAGCTTGAGCATGGTCCGCATCGCGCTTTCCCGCTCGTCCTCGCTGGCCGTCAACACCGGAAACAGCGAATAGCCGTAACGCGCCCCCGGCCGCTCCTCTGGGAGCACCGCGCCTTCGGTGTTGCGCAACCAGGCAAGCAGCTTGAGACTGTTCTCACGCTGCTTGCCCATGCGCTCGCCGGCGCTCGCGGCTAGCCTCCGAACCGCCGCGGCACTAGATCCGGCGATACCTTGAGAATCCATTTTGGCCAGCAAATATCCACGATCTTCCGACGCCGCGCGGGCGCGGTTGCCCATCGCGCCGTACAGAGCGCGCGAATACAGCGCCGACTTCGCCAGTTGCATCGCCGCCGCCCGGAATGCGGCGATCCGGCCTGGCCGGACCAGTTCCCCGGCCATTTCACGCACACGCAAGGCGAGTTTCGGATCGTTAATCGCGGCCAGGCCTCCGCCCCCAGCCGGGATGCATTTCGATGACGCGAAGCTGTAGAAACTTCCAAGCCCAAACGTACCCGCCAGACGGCCGCGCCAGAAGCTGAGCGTCGCTTGCGCCGTATCTTCGATTACCGGCGTCCCCGCGGCGGCGTCCCGGATGCCGTCCATATCCGCGACATTGCCGAACAGATGCACCGGAACGATGGCGGACACGCGCGATCGCACGCGATCCACTTCTCTTGGGTCCATGGTCAGCGTGCGCGGGTCCACGTCTACGAAAAATGGCTGGCAGCCCGCGGCCACCACCGTACTCGCCACCGAACTCGAACTGAACAGTGGAATCGCGACCTTCGCGCCCGGCCTCAGCTCCAGCGCGCGCAGCATCAGGTATAGCGCCTGCCGGCCGCTTCCGGTCCATATCAGTTGCCGTTCGCCAAATATCGATTCCAGCCCGCGAGTGGTTGGCTGCCCGCCCGCCAGCGCAACCAGACATCCGTCGATAAAAGCGCCGGCGTCGTAACTCACGTCAAATCGGGGGATCAGATTACCCATGACGCAGCTCCTCCGCCATTGCGGACACCGGTGTCTGTTTGGCGGACGTGAGCCGCGCGCCTTTCACTACGGATTCCATCCGCTCCACCACTTGCACGCGCGGAAAAAGTCCGTGTGCTGTCGAAAGCCCCCACGCCGACGCCGGATTCGACAGAAGCCAGCTCGCCGCCGGATGCAATGCGAAGGCGTATCCGCGGGGAGCGAACTCATACCCGTGACGCAGCTTGTATTCGTGCAGTCCGGCGCCTTTCACCAGGCCCGCCACTCCGTAGGAAACCGCATCCACCTCGGGATCTTCCATCGCCGCCTTGGTCAATCCGAACGTCACCGCTTCGTTTGGAAACCAGTCACTGAGCCACGCATTCCCGGAAAACTGGTGCAGGATGTGGAACCAGCCTTCTTCCTTGAGAGTTACCGAATAGGCAGCCAGCGCTCCTTCCGCGAACGCGCCCATTACCGCAACGCCGGGACTGTTGTAGGCTGCCTCTACCAGACGTTCCCATTGGCGCGGCTCGCCGAACTCGGCGTCGAAACGGCCCTGACGCGACATGGTGTCCAGATTGAGCTGCATGCCTTGCTCGCGGAACTCGCTCCGCTCCACGCGCCGGACCACGCACTTCTCAATCGCGTGCCGCAGCCGGTTGCGGCTCTTGCGATGCACCGAAGTGATATCGTACGGCGACTTGCGCCGCAAGTAGAGGCCGCCGCTCAGGCCGTTTCCTTCGCCGCTGAGATAACGCGCGCCGATGCGTTTCGCCCGGCTCAACAGGTCCTTCATCTCTTCAGCCGAAGGATCGGCAGTCTCGTGATAGGGTATGCCCATCAGCATGCCGCCGCTCACGTCATACCAGTAACAACCGGTGCCCTCGAAGATTCGCCGTCCCCGGCGCTCCATGAACTCCGCATACAAACGTCCCTTCATGCGGTAATCAGCTCCTTGCTCTCCCTGGCCACGCGATTCACCGCCTCGCTCATGGTGAGAATCTCGATATCGTCTTGATCCCGCCAGCGGCAGATCTCATGAACGATCTGTTCGAAAATCGAAAACGCAAAATCCGATTCCGTCAGATTTTCCGGATGCAGTCCCAGATGAAACACTCCTCGCGCCTTGGCCGCTGCCCGTAATCCCAGCTGGGTTCGCTCCACTCTGAGGCCGGGCCTCACCAGGCGGCTGCGCTCACGGCCCAGGCTGTACAGGAACATAGAGGCCGGCAAGTTCCAGAGCCCGGGCAGCACTTGTTCCGGCCACACCACCGGCGGCGTCGCTTTCGAAACCTCTTCCGCGGCCCGCGCCAGCGAACCTGCCACGTTGTATCCCAAACGCTCGGATAAAATCGGCGCCCGCCCTCGATAGCAGTGAATGCCCCCCTCGGCCAAAACGGCGTGATGCGCTTCCAGATCGCGCGGGAACACGAACGAAGCCGGTTCCACGCCCATCTCGTTCAGAGCCCCGATTCCGGCCCGCAGCTCACTCGCCGCCAGCGCCGGGGACGTGCGCGCATCGCCCCACACCAGGTGCGAAATGCCTCCGTGCAATCCGATCTCTTGTGGTGTACGGGCGCCCTGGATGCGCCGGACAAATGATCGCGCGTACCACAGCGGCCTG
>JAYTVY010000657.1:0-2146 GCA_043743755.1 Bryobacterales bacterium
CCGCCGGAGATGAGGATCTTCTTGCCGGTGCGATCCGCGCGCTCCAGCACCGCGACGCGGCGGCCGCGCTTGCCCGCTTCGATGGCGCACAGCAGGCCGGCGGCTCCGGCGCCGAGGATGAGGGCGTCGAAAGTTTGGGACATGGGGCCGCTTCCTACGGGCGCGGCTCGGGGATGGGCGCGGGGGCGGGGCCGGCGATCACGACAAGTTGAAGGTCGGGAGATTTCAGAGACTTGATGCGGTCGCGGATTTGGGCGGCTTTCTCAAAGTCGAAGCGTTTGGCGGCTTCGCGCATGCGCTCTTCCAGTTCGCCGATGAACTGGGTGCGCTGCGCCGGAGTCAGATCCTCGGCGGGATCTTCCGGCTCGGCCGAGATGGTAACGTAATCGCCTTCCGCGATGGCCACCAGGCTCATGTCGATGGGCTTGATGATGGATTGCGGGGTAATGTCGTTCGCCACGTTGTACTGCTGCTGGATGGCCCGCCGGCGGTTGGTTTCATCCAGGGCGCGCTTCATGGAATCCGTCATGACGTCGGCATAAAGCACGGCGCGTCCATCCAAGTGGCGCGCGGCGCGGCCGATGGTCTGTATCAGCGAGCCGGCCGATCGCAGAAAGCCTTCCTTGTCCGCGTCGAGGATCGCCACCAGCGAAACTTCCGGCAGGTCCAGCCCTTCGCGCAGCAGGTTGACGCCGATGAGCACGTCGTATTCGCCGCGGCGCAAGTCGCGCAGGATCTTGATGCGGTCCAGGGTGCTCACCTCCGAGTGCAGGTACGCGCACTTCACGCCAACTTCCGTGTAATACTCGGCTAAATCCTCAGACATGCGCTTGGTGAGCGTAGTCACCAGCACGCGCTGGTTCTGTTCCGCTCGCCTGCGAATCTCATGCAGCAGGTCGTCCACCTGGCCCTTGATGGGGCGAATCTCTACCTCGGGATCCACCAGGCCGGTGGGGCGAATGATCTGTTCCACCACTACTCCGGCTGCCTTGGTGAGCTCATACGGACCCGGCGTCGCCGAGACGTAAACCACTTGATTCACGCGGTTCTCGAACTCCTCAAAAGTCAACGGGCGGTTGTCCTTGGCGCTGGGCATGCGGAATCCGAAGTTAACCAGGACATCCTTGCGGGAGCGGTCGCCGTGATACATGGCGTGAAGCTGGGGGACGGTCTGGTGGCTCTCGTCGATGAAGATGAGGTGGTCCTGCGGCAGATAGTCCAGCAGCGTAGGCGGCGCTTCGCCCGGCAGCCGTCCGGAGAAGTGGCGTGAGTAATTCTCGATTCCGTGGCAGTATCCGATGGTGCGGATCATCTCCAGATCGAACTTCGTGCGTTGATACAGGCGCTGCGCCTCGATCAGCTTGCCGCCCTTGATCAGCTCGCCGTGCCACCACTCCAGCTCAACGTCAATGCTGGCCAGCGCCCGCTCGCGCGATTCCGGCGTCATCACGTAGTGCGTTTTGGGATAAATGGGGAGCCGCAAATAAGTCTGGCGAACCTGCCCCAGCAGCGGATCAATCTGGCTCAGGCTCTCAATCTCGTCGCCCCAGAGCTCGATGCGATAAGCGTAGTCGTCATAAGTGGGATAAAGCTCGATGACATCGCCGCGCACGCGAAAGGTGCCGCGCCGGAACTCGGTATCGCTGCGCTCGTACAGGATCTCAACCAGGCGGTGAAGAATCTGCTGCCGCGCGATCTTCTGGCCCTTTTCCAGCATCAACAGCATGCCATAGTAGGCTTCCGGAGAACCCAGGCCGTAGATGCAGCTCACGCTAGACACGATCACGCAATCGCGGCGCTCGAAAAGCGATCGCGTGGCCGAAAGCCGCAGCTTGTCCAGCTCATCGTTAATGGTGGCTTCCTTCTCGATGTACACATCTCCGGACGGAATGTACGCTTCCGGCTGGTAGTAGTCGTAGTAACTGACGAAATACTCGACGGCGTTCTCCGGAAAAAACGTCTTGAATTCGTGATAAAGCTGCGCCGCAAGGGTCTTATTGTGGGCCAGGACCAGCGCCGGGCGGTTGCACTGTTCGATCACTTTGGCCATCGTGTATGTCTTGCCGGAGCCAGTGACCCCGAGCAGCACCTGATGCCGGGCGCCATCAATCACGCCGCGGGAGAGCGCGTCTATAGCCTGTTGTTG
>JAYTVY010000658.1:0-3759 GCA_043743755.1 Bryobacterales bacterium
TCGCTTTCCCCGCCGCGTTCTGGTGGATGAAATTCGCCGCGCCCTGGGCCAATTGCGCGATCGAATCCGAGCCGGACACACCGCCGATCCCGCCGGTATCGAGACCGAAGTCGAGAGCGCTCTCGCGCGCCTGGAATCGCCTTCCCTCCAACGCGTGATCAATGCGACCGGCGTGGTGCTGCACACTAATCTTGGACGGGCCCCCCTGGCTCACTTTGAGCACCTGGCCGGATATTCGAACCTGGAGTACGACGTCTCCACCGGCCGGCGCGGAAAACGCGACATTCACATCGCCGGCCTGCTTGAACGCCTGACCGGAGCGCCCGGCATCGCCGTCAATAACAACGCAGCCGCCGTATTCCTGGCGCTGAATGAGCTGGCTGCGGGATACGAAGTCATCGTCTCGCGCGGCGAACTGATCGAAATCGGGGATGGGTTCCGCATCCCGGACATCATGAGCCGCTCGGGAGCGATTGTGCGCGAGGTGGGAACCACGAATCGCACCCGCATCGAGGACTATCGCGAGGCGATTAATGATCGCACACGGCTTCTGCTCCGCGTGCATCCCAGCAACTTCAGCATGCAGGGGTTCACCGCGAAACCGGAGTTGCGTGAACTGGCGGCGCTCGGAAAGCAGGCCGGCATTCCCGTGTACGAAGATCTGGGCAGCGGCTGTGTCGTCGATCTGAAGCGGTTCGGCATCGATGAACCGCTGGTTTCGGGGAGCCTCGAGGCGGGAGCGGGCGTGGTTTCGTTCAGCGGCGACAAACTGCTGGGCGGTCCCCAGGCCGGGCTGCTGGTGGGTGAACCGGCGCTGATTGCGAGGCTCCGCCGCAATCCGCTCTTTCGCGCGCTGCGGCTGGATAAGTTGATTTATCAGGCGCTGGAAGCGACGCTGCGTAACCTGCTGCTGGAACGCTGGGATCAGGTGCCGGCGCTGGCCATGATCGTTCAATCGAGCGAGAGCCTGCGGGCGCGCGCGGAGGCGTTGCTGCGGCGTCTGGATGGCCGCGGCGAAATTAGAGAAGGACGATCGGTAGTGGGCGGTGGGTCGACGCCGGAGCAGTCTCTGCCCGCGTGGTTGATCGCGCTGAAATGCAAGAACGTGGTGGATGCGGAGCGTCGCTGCCGCGCGGCCAATCCGCCGGTGGTGGCGCGAATTGAAAACGAAGAGTTGTTGTTTGACCTGCGTACGGTGTTTCCATGGGAAGAAGAGGAATTGCTCTCGGTGCTTGCCTCGTGTAGGGCCGCGCCTTAATACCGCCTGCATCAACCACAAGGACGCCTGGAAGGTCACTGTCCAAGTTCACTGACCAGCATCGCCAGCAGCGCGGTTCTATCGGCGATACGGTTCACCAGAATGCTCTCGTGGTTCGCATGCGCGCCTTCGCCGACGCCACCCAATCCATCCAGCGTTGGGATTCCGATCGCTGCGGTGAAATTGCCGTCCGAGCCGCCGCCCGTCGACGATTCCCGCAGCTCGATGCCCAGCTTCGCAGCCAGCGGCGCTGCGGTGGCGAAGAGTTTGCGCACACCCGCGCTGCGCTCCATCGGCGGGCGGTTAAGTCCGCCTTCCAGTTGAATCGTACAGCGCTTGTCGATGGGTGCGAGCGCGCGAAATTTGCGGTCCAGCGCCGCTTCATCCTTGGCGCGGGCGATTCGGATGTCCACACCGGCGCTGGCGCGCTCGGCCACTACATTGGTCCGTGTGCCTCCCGCAATCACGCCGGGATTCACCGTGATGCCCCGCGCTACATCGGTAAAACCAGCGATGCGGTCGATTTGGCGCGCCAATTCAAGTACGGCGCTGGCCCCGGCTTCCCAATCCACACCCGCGTGCGATGCGCGGCCATTCACAGTGACGGTGTAATCGCCCACGCCCTTGCGTGCGGTTTTTAGTTTGCCTTCGAGACCCGTGCCCGGTTCCAGTACCAGCACAGCCGCTGCCCGGCGGCCGGCTTCCTCGGTGAGCGGACGCGACGATTCGCTGCCCACTTCTTCATCCGCATTCACCTGTAGCACCACGCGGCGGCGTATCGGGATACCCATCTCGCGCAGCGCACGCATGGCATAAATGAAGAACACCAGACCGGATTTCATGTCCAGCACGCCCGGTCCCCAGAGGCGGCCTTTCTCTTGACGGAACGGCATCCTTGCGAGCGTTCCGAGTGGCCATACTGTATCCGAGTGGCCCAGCGCCAGAATAATTCCCTCGCCCGACTTCCTCACAGGACCCGGCAGCTCGAACTCGCAGCGAAAGTGACGGCCAAAGCGTCCGCCTGGAAAGGTGCGGATCCGCCCCATTCCCGCCAACCGGTCCGCCGCCAGCGCCACGAAGCGATTCACCGCCGCCGGATCGTCGCTGGGCGACTCGCACTCCACAAATTCCTGGATGAGATGGATGATTTCAGTCTGCTTCGATCGCGCAAAGGCTAGCATGGGATGCATCGCTGTTATAATAGCCAGATCGCATGCCCCTCATGGACGCGCTGGCCATTCGCGACATCCTCCCGCACCGTTATCCGTTCCTCCTGGTGGACGCCATCCTCGAACTGGAAGAAGACCGAATTGTAGGCCTCAAGAACGTCACCATCAACGAACCATTTTTCGCCGGCCACTTTCCCGATTTTCCGGTGATGCCGGGCGTGCTGATTATCGAAGCCATGGCCCAGGTGGCCGGTGTCCTGGTGCTCAGCCGCATTCCGGACCGTCACCGCAAATTGGTGCTGCTGGCTTCCGTGGAGCAAGCCAAGTTCCGCCGCCCAGTTTTTCCAGGCCACCAGTTGCGCATTGAGATGAAAGTAACGAAGCGAAAAGCTACCGTCGCCAAAATGCACGGGCAGGCGACCGTGGACGGGCTGGTGATGGCCGAGGCGGAACTGATGTGTACGCTGGCGGACCGCGAGTCGCCCCAGCGCGCATAGAGCAACCGGCGTATGGCGATTCATCCCACCGCCATCGTCGATCCGCGGGCCAGCGTTGCCGGCGATGCCGACATCGGGCCCTACTGCATCCTCGGCGCCGGGACCGTGATCGGCGCACGCACGCAACTGATGGGACACGTCTTCGTCGAGGGCCCCACCACCATCGGCGAGGACAACGTATTCTTCCCCTATTCCACTGTGGGCGTGGCGCCGCAGGATCTGAAATATCACGGCGAGCCCTCCGAGACTCGAATCGGAAGCCGCAATCGCATCCGCGAGTTCGTCACGATTCATCGTGGAACCGAAGGCGGCGGTCTCATCACTTCCATCGGCGACGACAATCTGCTAATGGCCTACGTGCACATCGCGCATGACGTTCGAATCGGCAGCCATACCGTACTGGCAAACGGCGTGACGTTCGGTGGCCACGTAACCGTGCAGGACTGGGCCGTGATTGGGGCGTTCACCGGCGTACATCAGTTTTGCCGCGTAGGACGGCATTCGATGACCGGCGGATACAGCGTGATCACGCAGGACGTGCTGCCGTATTCACTCATCTCGAGCCCCCGCGAGCCGAAAGTTTACGGCGCCAATAAAACCGGCCTGGAACGGCGAGGCTTCAGCGCCCAAGCCATCACCCGGCTGCAGAAGGCTTTCCGCACGCTGATCAAGCCGGAACTCAACACGTCGCAAGCCCTGCAACGGATTGCAGCCGAGGGCGACGGACCCGAAGTCGACGAGCTGCTGGAATTTATCCGCTCGGCATCGCGTGGATTCGTGAAATGAGCCGGCGCTACGGCTTGATCGCCGGCAATGGACGCTTTCCACTGCTGGC
>JAYTVY010000659.1:0-1803 GCA_043743755.1 Bryobacterales bacterium
CGAGCCGCTGCCGGGCAGCGTGGATGGCGTGGTGGCGTTTCCGCACGGCGAAGGCTGCGGACACACCATTGGTCCGGACACGCGGCAGTTGCAGCGGACTCTGGCCGGCGTGCTGGACCATCCCAACGTGGCAGGCGCGATTATTCTCGGGCTGGGTTGCGAGGTGAACCAGATCGATCATTACCTGGGCGCCGGGTCGCCCCGAACGGACCGGCTGGTGGGAATGACGCTGCAGGCCAGCGGCGGCACGCGAGCCACAGTGGAGGCCGCGCGGCAGTTCATCGGCAAGATGATGGAGCGCGCGGCGGAAGAGAAGCGCGTGGAAACGCCGGCATCGAAAATTGTTCTGGGATTGAACTGCGGGGGATCGGACTCGTTTTCAGGAATCACCGCGAATCCGGCGCTGGGATGGTGTTCTGACCGGCTGGCCGAGCTGGGCGCATCGGCCGTGTTGGCGGAGACCACCGAGATTTTCGGCGCCGAGCATCTGCTGGTGCGCCGGGCGCGTAATCGGGCGGTGGCTGAGAAGCTGCTGGGGTTCGTGCGCGGCTACAAAGATTACCTGCGGCGGTTCGGCGGCAGCTTCGACGATAATCCGTCGCCGGGGAATAAAGAAGGCGGGCTGACCAACATCCTCGAGAAATCGCTGGGAGCGGTGGCCAAGGCGGGCACGTCGCCGCTTACCGACGCGGTGGATTATGCCGAGCGCATCGGGTCGCCGGGCTTCGTTTTCATGAATACGCCGGGATATGATCCGGTGTCGCTCACCGGCCTCGCGGCAGGCGGCGTGAATCTGATCGCGTTCACTACCGGACGAGGCAGCGCGATCGGGTTTCCAACCATTCCCGTAATCAAGATCGCGACGAATACGCCGATGTACAAGCGCATGCGAGACAACATGGATGTGAACGCGGGCCGCATCGCCGATGGAGAGGCGACCGTGGCCGCAATAGGTTCCGAGATATTTGATTTGGTGCTAAGGGCCGCGTCAGGGGAGCGGACGGCCAGTGAGCGTTTGGGGCACAAGGAGTTTGTGCCCTGGCGGATCGGCCCCGTGCTGTAACACGAGGCGTGGTGCGGGTACAATGGGAGCATATGCGGTTAATTGGCGGACTAGTGTTGTGCGCGCTATCCCTTTCGGCGCAGGTTAAATCGAAGCCGGTTCTCGACAAGGCCGCGTTCGAGGCATATGTCCGGCACCTGTTGGTGGTGGTGGCCGAGGTGCAGGTGAAAGTTGACGATCCTAAGCCGTCGGATGTGCCGGGCCTGGATCGAATCGACGTGCACTTTACGTTTGGCCCGAACTCCCGCGACGACGTGTTCTATATTTCCAAGGATGGGAACAAGATCATTCGCGGTGACGTGTATGATCTGCATCAGAATCCGTTTCAGTCCGATCTGGACAAGCTGAAGACGGATCTTTCGCCCAGCTTCGGGACTCCGGGCGCGCCGGTGGTGCTGGTGGTTTTCAGCGACTTTGAATGTCCAAATTGCAGGGAAGAGGCCAAGACGCTGCGTGACAATCTGAAGAGCGGGCGCGTGGCGGAGAAGGTCCGGCTTTACTTCAAGGATTACCCGCTAGTCTCGCTGCATCCCTGGGCCAAGGCCGCGGCTATCGCGGGCCGCTGCGTTTTTCGACAGAGTCCCACGGCATTCTGGCAGTATCACGACTGGATGTATGAGCATCAGGGCGAGATAAACGGGGACAATCTCAAATCCAAAGTAGAAGAGTTCGCCCGGACTGTATCCGATCTGGATTCGCTTCAGTTCGGCCGCTGCGTAGATACCAAAGCCACGGAAGCG
>JAYTVY010000660.1:0-4008 GCA_043743755.1 Bryobacterales bacterium
TGCTGGTGGAGCATTTCCATGGTCAACGTTCCTGTGGGCGACGTGCCGCCAAAGCCCTGAAGAATTTTGTAAAACACCGGCTCCGCCTGCGTCCCATTCCAATAGGCGAAGACATAGTTGCCGGAGTTGTCAACGCCGAATTCAATTTCCGTCATCCCCTGCCAGGAAAGTGCGCCGGTGTTCAGGGAACCGGTGACTGAAATAAGGCCGCTGGTTCCGGGTGCGGTATCAATGGTAGCCACCACGCCGAAATCGTCAGTGGTCTCCAGACGAGGCGCCAGCACGTTGACGCGACCAAGATATCCTGAGGCGGTGCTCGCGGTGAGCACGCCTCCACTCACCTGAACCACGTTAGGTGTGCCCGCGCCCGCTACAATACTGTCCCAATAGCCGTTGGTAATGAGATTCTCGCCGCCCGGAACCAGCTTCCAGCCCGATTGCGGCGCGGGCGCTTGCCCGGCCAGTATCATTGGGATCAGAATAAGAAGCCTGCTAAGGATTTTCATAAGTTTGGAGGTGGCCTCTCACTGGGGTAAGCGTAAACACGGGATAGAATGCCTCACGGGACGACGCTGCTGACGGCACAGCGCCGCAACCGTCAGGAAGCGCAACGAAAGCGAGTCAATTCACGCCCGTAGAATATCCACGCTTGCTAACGCGCGCGGCTCCGTTACTGTGCCGCGACCGTCAGGAAGCGTAACGAAAGCAAGTCAATTCACGCCCGTACAACATGCACGCTTGCTAACGCGCGCGGCTCCGCAGGACCGGCACAGCGCCGAGACCGTCAGGAAGCGTAACGAAAGCGAGTCAATTCACGCCCGTAGAACATGCACGCTTGCTAACGCGCGCGGCTCCGTAAGCGGCCAAAAGAATTGTCCATTTCCGGGGGCCCTCACGCGGCCGGGGCGGGTTCCGGCGCCGAGCCATTTAGCCGCCTGAACAGCCAGGCGCGCGCCACCTGCAAATCGCGATCCACGGTTGCTTTAGAAGTTTTCAGAACGTCCGCGGTTTCCTCCGCCGTGCAGCCCAGAAAATAGCGCAGTTCGATCAGCCGGACCTTACGCTCGTCCACCGCCGCCAGTTCGTCCATTGCCAGGTTCAATTGCAGGATATCCTCGCCATCCAGCGAAACCCACTGCATTTCCTCATGGAAAGGAATGCGCTCTCGCGCGCCGCCTCTTTTCTGGGACGAGCGCGACCGGACGTGGTCCACCAGAATGTGCCGCATCACTTGAGCCGCGAATGAGTAGAAATGTTCGCGGTCGCTCAGCGTCACGCTGTGCCGGTTCAACAGACGAATATACGCTTCATGCACCAGCCCGGTGGCCTGCAGGGTCGGCGTCTTGGAGCTCCGGCGGCCCATGGCGGCCGCGATGGTGTGCAGCCGCGGATACACCAGCGGCATCAGTAAATCCAGCGCCTGCTTATCCCCTTCGCGCCATCGGCGCAGCAGAACCGTGATCTCCCCCGCGCCCTCCATCTGGTTCCGATTTTATCATTCCCGTGCCAGGCGCCCATCGGCGGATCCCACCCAGTTGAGCAGCTCCTCCGTCAGCGTATTCAAGCTGTTCGTAACGCGATCGGTCTCGATATTTACCAGCGCGTACCGCTCGCCTTCGGCATCGCCGGAGTGGACTAGCGCGTGATGATCCTCGCGAAGATCCGGCAGCTGCGCGCGATCCAGGGGGGAGCCCCGCAGCGCCGCGGCAACATAATACAGCGTCAGCTCCACGTCATTCGCGAAAGGCCGGAACGCGTCCCGCGCCGGAGCCGGCGGGCTGCCGCCCAGGCCGGCATCGAGCGCCAGCATGGCATGAGCCAGCCGATGCGAACTGGCCAGCGCGGCGTTCAGCGTGTGCACCTTTTCCGGAGCAGTTCCCGGTTCCGCGCACAACCGGTCGATAGATGCCTCCAGATTGCTCCGCGCCAGCCTCGCCGCCGTTCGGGCACGATCCAATCCGCGCGTGAATCCGGCGTCCGCTCTCAAATAGCCTTCTCGAATTCCACGAAAATAATCGCGATAAGCGTCCAGCATGCGAGCCATCGCATCCGCCACCTGGGTCCGTTCCCAGGTAGGCCAGAGCCACCAGGCCAGCAGCGCGATCAGCCCGCCCGCCACGGTATTCAAGGCCCGCGCGGACACCACGTCGTTCGGCGCCACTCCTATCATCGCCAGCAGCAGCACCACCAGCGCCGTGATTGCCGCGACGAAGATCCCGTAATTGGCCGGACCCCAGCAGCGCATCGCGAACATCAGTGCGGCAATCAGCGCCACCTGCATGCCCAGCCCCGGCGAAATCAGGTGAAACAGCGCGGTTGAGAACAGCAGTCCCGCGAACGTGCCCGCCAGCCGGAGCACGCCGCGGCTGAAAGTGGCCGTGAAGTCCGGTTTCAGCACAATCGCGACGGTCATTGGAAGCCAATAAGGCCGCCTGACGCCGCTGCCCAGGGCCAGCGCATCGCCCGCACCCACGCAAACGGCAGACGGATGGCATGCCGGCAAGCCGCCGAATTCAGACTCAAATTCGCGCGCAGTGTAGCCAGCGCTCCGGCCAGGCGCAGCCGCCACGGCTTCGTCGCTTCCCGCCGGTCGAAAACCGCCAGCCCCTGCATCGTCGCGTGCGCCGCCAGATCCACCGCTGAGCGAAGCTGCCCCAGCAAGGCGTCCATCTGGAAGCGCGCGTCGCCTTTCATCGCGGTTACCAGCGCCGATCCCGCCGGATTCGGCTCCCGCATTCGCTCCGCCAGGCTCTCGAGTTCCCGCACGCATTCGGGTGCCGCCCGCGCCGGTTCTCCGGCGCGCAACGAATCCCCAATCGCGCCTAGCAGCTTTGCGCAGATCGCAAAATAACGATCCAGAATGACGCCTTCCGCGATCGCCGGGTGCTCGCGTTCCATCCGCAATCGGATCCTCGCCAGCATCAGCAGACTCAGTCGCATGCGTTCCGCTTGACTGAGCAGCAGACGCAAACGTTCGCCCTCCACCGAATGATCGCGGTCCAACACCGCCAGCGAAGTCTGGGCTTGGGTGCTCTGAGCGCTGGCCGGAGGCGCCGCGAGCGGCTGCGCCGGGGCCACCGCGGTGCGCGACAGCTCGGCGTAAAGATCGCCTAGCGCGCGCTGTTCCGGAGCATAGGGACGCAATGGCCACATCACCAGGGCGAGAAAAGTCTGGAGCAGCCCGCCGGCCAGCGCCAGCAGGCCTGCGAAGAGCGCCCGCTCGGGCGGCAGCGGCACCGCCGCGTAAACCAGCAGCGTCACCAGGCTAATCACTCCCAGGTCCGCCGCTGCCGTGCCCAGCGCCACCAGCATGCCGGCCGCGAGCGCCCACGTGGTCGCAATCAAAACCGCGATTACATGATTTCTTCCCGACACCGATCCCGCAAACACCGCCAGCCCGACCAGCAGGCTGGCCGACAGCATTTTTCGGGCACGTGGCCGGTATGGGTCCGAGCTGTCGGAGAAGGAAACATTCAAGGCTCCCGTGGCCACTGCAAGCCCGCTGGAGACCGCTCCCAAAGCCACGCCCGCGGCCAGCGGCAGCGTCATCCCCAGCGCATTTCGCAGCGCCAGCCACGGCGTGATCTTGTCCTTTTGAAAGGCGATCACATTGCGCCAGAACAACCGCCAGGCGTTCGGTTTCGGCGACGCGCTCAAGATGCCGTTACCTCCGCGATGGCCGCTTCGATGGATGCCAGCTCGGCATCGCTCAATTCCGCGAACTCCGGGCGCTGGTTCTTCGAGAGCAAGCCATTATCTCAGGATAAATCGTAACAGGAGCGCCGCCCCCCGGATTTCTTCGGCGACGTCTCGGCGGGTAGTTTCCGCGATGACGCCCTACAGGTACTCGACCGCCCAGGTGGCGGCGCAATAATCTGTCTGGCTAGTCCGTCGTGCGGCCTTCCGCTCCAGCATCTTCCGTCGAATCGGCTCGCCCAGCAGAGGACCCACATAACTTGACAAGGAGACACTAAAGGTCCATAATGGGAACAGGCTAAACTAGCTGTG
>JAYTVY010000661.1:0-5459 GCA_043743755.1 Bryobacterales bacterium
GGAGTCAGTGTCAGTCTTCACTTCCTCAGCTTATGCCAAACCAAATCATTCTGTGCCCGGAATGTTCGGATTATTTCACGGACCCTGACGCGCGCGGCCGAACGCGTGGCGGAGCCGCGACCGTAAGGAAGCGCAGCGCCGCCCAGCATGCCCCACGCCTGCCGCATTACGCGCGCGTCTGGACGCCGCGCTATGCTGAAGGAGTCCCATGCGTGGTGTACGGCCTCTCATTCTGCTCGCGATACTCTTCATCCTTGTCGGTGTCGGAACTACGTGGTACGCGCGCTTCAAAGCCCAGGCCACCTCCGCTCCCGCCAAACCTAAATCGCTGCCGCCCGGTATTTCCGCATCCGCCCAGGGCTGGAGCTACACCAAGATGGCCAAAGATAAGCCCGTGGTATCCGTCTTCGCCAAGGAATTCGAGGAAGTGGAGGGCAAGTACCGTCTCAAGGGCATCGAGCTGCATCTTTTCCAGAAGGGCGGACCCGAGTACGACCTCGTCAAAAGCGCCAGCGCCGAGTTCGACATCAAGCAGGGCATGCTCTATTCCGACGGCGACGTCGAAATCACCATGGGCGTCCGCCCCAACCAGCCGCCGTCGGGCCGCTTGATGCAAATTCGCTCCTCCGGCGTGCATTTTGAAACCAAGACCGGAAAGGCTACCACGGACCGCCTCGCGTCTTTCCAGTTCGATCGCGGCGAAGGTCACGCGCTCGGCGGCGCCTACGATCCTTCCACGCATGAGCTGGTGATGCGCAGCCAGGTCCAGATGCTGTGGCGGGGCCAGGATGGCAAAGCCCGGCCCATGAAAGTGGAAGCCGGCGACGTCACATACAAAGAGAAAGAATCCAAAGTCTTCCTGGGCCAGTGGTCGAAAATGACCCGCGATACCCTCACGCTCAACGCCGGGCCCGCAGTGGTTACGCTGGTGCACGGCGAAATTCAGCTGGTGGAAGCTCAAAAGGCCGAAGGCAAGGATCTCCGCCCCGGCCGCGAAGTGATCTATGCCGCGGACCAGCTGGTGATGACGCTGGACGACAATCGCGAAGTGAATAAAATCGTCGGCACGCCCAATGCGCGCCTGGATTCAAACACCGAGACTGCCCATACACACATCACCGCCGACCGTGTCGATCTCGACTTCGATACTTCCGGCGATGACAGCAAACTCCAGACCGCTCTGGCAACCGGCCACAGTGTGCTCACCTCATCGCCAGTCGCCCACCCCGGCGCGGCCGATGTCGCCGACACGCGAATTCTACGCTCCGAAGTGATCAAAACCAGAATGCGCCCCGGAGGTCAGGAGATTGACAATCTGGAGACGCTCACGCCCGGCTCTCTCGAATTCATCCCCAACCGTCTCGCACAGCCGCACCGGCTGCTGAATGGCGATCGCATTTGGGTCACCTACGGGCCTAAGAATCAGATCCAGTCCTTCCGCTCCATCAATGTTTCCACGCGCACCGACAAGCCCAAACTGAAGGACGCGAAGGAACCCCCTCCGCCCGCCTTCACCTGGAGCAAGGATATGACCGGTGAGTTTCAACCCAACTCCTCGCAACTCGCAAAGCTGGAACAGTGGAACGATTTCCGCTATGAGGAGGGCGATCGCAAGGCCCGCGCCGAGAAAGCGTTTCTCGACCAGGTGAAGAATCGCATTTACCTGACGGGCGCGGCCAAGGTCTGGGACCCCACCGGCTCCACCTCCAGCACCGCCATAGTTCTGGATCAGAAAACTGGCGACTTCACCGCCGACGGAAACGTGAATTCCATCCACATGCCCGAGAAGAAAGAGAAAAAGAAGGACGCGAGCGGCGGGGGCAATCTGCTGGCCGATGATGAGCCGCTCCACGCCAAGGCCCGCAGGATGACGTCCACCGAGAACAATCAGCAGGTCCGCTATGAGGGCAACGCGATTCTCTGGCAAGGCGCGAACCGGCTCCAGGCCGATGCCGTGGAGATTGACCGCGAGAATGAAGTGGTAAAGGCGCACGGCCACGTGATCAGCGAGCTGATCGACAAGCCCAAGAGCGACGAAAAAACCGAAGCTAATGCCAAAACCAAGAAAACGGGTCCCGTGTTCACCGTCGTCAAAGCGCCCGAAATGGTTTACCGCGATGAGGACCGCCTGGCGCACTACACCGGCGGCGTGATTCTAGACCGTCCCGATATGAAGGTTCGCTCGCAAGAGCTGCGCGCGTTCCTGCGCGACGACGATAACGATTCTTCCCTTGACCATGCCTTCGCCGACGGCAAGGTCCAGATTGTGCAAGCCGCGCCCAAGCGCACCCGAACCGGCACCTCCGATCATGCCGAATATTATGTCGATGAAGACAAGGTGATCCTCAAGGGAGGCCAGCCGCTTCTCGTGGATAGTCTCAAAGGCCGCACACGGGGCGAGGAATTGATCTGGTTTTCACAGGATGACAGACTCCTGGTGAACGGAGCGGAGGGCCAGCCGGTGAAAAGCCTGCTGCATCGCAAGTAAAGCCCCGCATGTATACCCTTCAGACCACCGAAATATGCAAAGCGTACCGCCGCCGAAAGGTAGTGGATAACGTTTCCTTGTGGGTCCAGCAAGGCGAAGTGGTGGGCCTGCTCGGACCGAACGGCGCCGGGAAGACCACGTCGTTTTACATGATCGTCGGTCTCATCAGTCCCGACTCGGGCCGCGTGATGCTGGGCCAGGACGGCTCCAGCGAAGACATCACCAACATGCCGATGTACCAGCGGGCGCGGCGCGGCATCAGCTACCTCCCGCAGGAGCCCTCGGTATTCCGCAAGCTCACAGTGGAGGAAAACCTGATGGCCATCCTCCAGAGTCTCAGCATGCGCGGCCGCGAGCGCCGCGAGCGCATGAACCAGCTGATCGAGCAGCTGGGCCTGGAAACCGTGCGGCACAACAAGGGCTACGCGCTCTCCGGCGGTGAGCGCCGCCGCGTCGAGATCGCTCGCTCACTGGTCATCGAGCCCAAGTTTCTGCTGCTAGATGAACCATTCTCGGGCATCGATCCCATTCAGGTGCTGGAGCTCCAGCGAATCATTTTCGATCTGAAGACTTCCGGTATCGGCGTGCTGGTTACCGATCACAACGTTCGCGAGACCTTGGCCGTGGTGGACCGCGCCTACATCATCAACAACGGGAAAATCTTCCGCGCCGGCAGTCCCGAAGCTCTGGGCGCGGATCCCGATGTCCGCCGCGTTTATCTGGGCGAGAACTTCACCATGGAGCTGGAGACCAGCCGCTTCCGGCTGCCGTCCGATTAAATATGGAACTGGAAAAGACGCTCCTCCGCAAGACCGGCGAAGCCGTGAGCCGGTTCAAAATGATCCGCGACGGCGATCGCGTAGCGGTGGCATTGTCCGGCGGCAAGGACTCGCTTACGCTGCTGGAGGCGCTCTTGCTGCTCCAGAAGCGCGCTCCCATCGACTTCACCGTCTGCGCATTCACAGTGGAACAAGGAAAATTCCTGCGCCCCATCGAGCCTCTGGGCGAGTACTTGAAGCAGCGCGGCATCGCGTGGACGTATTATCGCGATCGTCCTTCGTTCCGCCTTCTCAAAGAGCAGCCCGATCATGGATGCGACCTGTGCAGCCGCTATCGCCGCCGCGCCGTCTATGAGATTGCCCGGGATTTGAAGGCTAACGTCATCGCGTTCGGACACACCGCCGATGATTTCTGCGAGAGTTTCTTGCGCAACGCGATGTTCACCGGCCGCATCAGCGCGCTCCCCGCCATCACCTGGTCGCGCGACAAGGAATTCCGCCTGATCCGCCCGCTGGTCTTCGTCACCGAGGACGTCACCACCCAGTTCGCCGCATCCACCGGCGCTCCCGTCATCCCCTGCGGCTGCTCCCAGCGCGTCGGCACCGTTCGCAAATCCATCCGCGGCATGTTCGGCGAGATCGAAAAAGACTACCCCCACCTCAAAGAGACGCTGCTGTCCGCCATGGGCAATATCGAACCTCAGCGCCTCCTGGACACCCGTTACCTCAACCTCGAGGACCCCGCCCCCACCCTGCTCCCCATCCTCCAAGACTAAAAGTCTGTACGGCGGACCCCCTGGTCCGCAGCCGGCCCCCCGGCCGGCCTCGCCGGACCAGCGTTAAAATCAGCAAATCCGCTTCTACTGCGACCCGCGCGACAGCAGCATCACCTTCGCCGTGTGAAACATGATGTATAGATCCAGCCCCGGCGACAAGTTCTTGATGTAGTACAGGTCGAACTCCAGCTTCACGATGGTGTCCTCCAGCGTGTCGCCGTACTTGTGGTTGATCTGCGCCCACCCCGTGATACCCGGCTTCACGCAATGCCGCTGGCGATAATACGGGATCTTCTCGGAGAGTTCGCGCACAAACTCGGGACGCTCCGGCCGCGGACCCACTATCGACATCTCCCCTTTGAGCACGTTGAACAGTTGCGGAAGCTCGTCCAGCCGCAATCTTCGCAGCCAGCGTCCCACGCGCGTGATGCGTGGATCGTCCTTCTTGGCCCACACCGCGCCGGTTTCCGCCTCGGCGTCCGCATACATGGACCGGAATTTATATAGCGTGAAGGGCATGTCGTCCTTGCCCACGCGCCGCTGCCGGAACAGCACCGGCCCCGTCGATGAGACTTTCACCACCAGGCCCACCAGGATCATAATCGGCAGCGTTATCACCGTGGCCACCAGTGCGATGACCAGTGAATAAAGCCCCTGCCACATCACGCGCTTTGGCCGGGGTCCCAGCTCGGCCGAAAAGATCAGCTGCGATGGCCGCAGCCCGCGCGTACAAACGCGGTTGAATGCCGCTTCGTAAAGGTTCAGCGCATCTTCGATCTTGAGGCCGCTGAACCGCAGGTCCAGCAGATCGTGCACCGGCAGCCGCTGTCTCCGCTCGCTCATTCCCACCACGATGCGATCCGGCTTCAAATCCGCAATCGCCTGGCGCAGGTCGGATATGCCGCCTACCAGCCTCGGCCCCGGCAGGGGCGCCGCCGGATCCTCTACATCGTCGAGATATCCCACCGCCACCATGCCCAGTTCCGGATGCTCGGCCAGCCGCTCCGCGATCTCCTGAACCAGAGACGAGGTCCCTAGAAACAGCACCCGCTCGGCGCCGAACGCGCGCATGCCGACATCGGAATAAAAAATTCGCCATGCCGGCAGAAACACCAGCACCAGCCCGCTGCCCCAGATCATCATCCGCGCCGGCAGCGTCCACTCCGGCAGATGCAAATAACTCAGTGCGCCTTGCGACAGAAATGCCAGCCCCAGCACCAGGCACATCTGGTGAAACAGAACCATTCGGCTCTTGATGCGGAACTGCTCATACAGATCGTGGAAGTATATGCCCAGCATCAGGCACGCCACCACCAGCGCGATGCGCGCCAGCCCGTTGTCGTCCAGCAGGAACACCGCCGTGTCCACATCCAGGACAAAGATTCCCGCCAGGATGTAGCACGATAAGATGAGCAC
>JAYTVY010000662.1:0-1861 GCA_043743755.1 Bryobacterales bacterium
ACACCGAGTTGCTCGCCAGCCGCGGCATAGACCTTGAAGGCCTGGAGCGCGTGCCGGGGAAAACTTTCTTTTGGGCCGGCAAATATACCGATGATATGAACGATCGCGTCACTTTAACCACCGATCTCAACGTCTTCGCGGATTTCCAGCCCAAGCTGCCCGAGAGCTATCAGAATGCGCGCTACCTGCTGCTCGGAAACATTCAGCCCAGCTTGCAGCGCAGCGTGCGCCAGCAGATGAAGCACTTGCGCCTGGCCGGCGGCGACACCATGAACTACTGGATCAGCGATTTTCGTCCGCAGCTGCTGGAGACCATTCGCAGCTGGGATTTTCTGCTGATCAACGATCATGAAGCCCGCATGCTTGCGGGCGAGAACAATCTGCGCAAGGCCGCCGCCAAGATTCTCGACATGGGGCCGCACACCCTGGTGATCAAGCGCGGCGAGTTCGGCGCCATGCTGTTCCGCCGCGACTCCTATTTCATCGTGCCCGGCTATTTGCTCGAAAATGTTTTTGATCCCACCGGCGCGGGCGATTGTTTCGCGGGTGGATTCATCGGCTATCTGGCCGAGCATGGCTTCAGCTTGGAGGGCGACCATATCAGCCGCGGCATGCTCAGCCGCGCGGTGATCTACGGATCCGTCATGGGAAGCTTTTGCTGTGAACGCTTCGGCGTAGAGCGCTTCCGCACGCTCACGCGTGAAGAAATCGATGCCCGATTTGAAGAGTTCCGCAAGTTCACTTCGTTCTAATCCGCGAGAAATGGCCAGAGTGACGCCGCTGCTGGCCCTGCTTCTGACGGGCATCAGCGTGGCCGCCCTCTGGTGGTGTTCTTCGCGTGGTTATACGCTCTACTACGGAGACGCCGAAGCGCATCTGAACATCGCGCGCCGCATCCTGGATTCGCGCACGCCGGGGGGGGAGCAACTGGGCACGGTCTGGCTGCCGCTGCCGCACCTCCTCATGATTCCTTTCGTAACCAAGAATGAATGGTGGCACAGCGGTCTCGGCGGCGCCATCCCCTCGGCTGCCAGCTTCGTGATGGCAGGCTTGTTTCTGTTCGCCGCGGCCCGGCGTTTGTACGTTTCGACGGCCGCCGGGTTGGCTGCGGCGCTGCTGTTCGCTCTGAATCCGAACATCCTGTACCTGCAATCCATCCCCATGACAGAAGCTCTGTTCGCGGCCTCGCTCACAGCGCTGCTGTGGTCCACCCTGTGGTTTCGCGCCTCGCAATCCGTCTGGGCCGTGCTGGCGGCGGCGATGGCATCGAACGCCGCATCGCTCACACGTTATGAAGGATGGTTTCTCATTCCTTTCGTCGCGCTGTATATGCTGCTAACCGCGCAAAAGAAATCCCAAGCGCTGCTCTTTGCGGTCCTGGCGGCGCTGGGGCCGCTGGCGTGGCTGGCGCACAATCAGTATTACTATTCGAACGCGCTGGAGTTTTATAGCGGCGAGGGATCGGCCAAAGCGATCTATGCCGGGGAGCTGGCCTCCGGCGGCGATCGCTACCCGGGCGATCACAACTGGCGCCTGGCGATTCAATATTATTTCGCGGCCATCACATTGACGCAAACCTGGGCTCTGGTGACGCTGGCGGGGCTGGGGACCGCCGCAACGCTGGCGAAGAAAATCTGCTGGCCCCTGCTTCTGCTGGCGCTTCCACCAGCGTTCTATGTGTGGAGCATCCATTCCTCCGGCACGCCCCTCTTTATCCCCACTCTGTGGCCGTTCAGCTGGTACAACACGCGCTACGCCGTGGCTGCCTTGCCGCTGGCCGCCTTTGCCGCCGCCGGCCTGGTCGCGCTGCTGCCGGTGAAGTTGCAAGGCGCCGGAGCCGGAGCGCTGGTGATCGCAGTTG
>JAYTVY010000663.1:0-2902 GCA_043743755.1 Bryobacterales bacterium
GTTTTAATTGTTCCTTCTGATTCTGCGGCGACATTGCGACCGCAGTGCTTCCCCCAAGGAAAACCTTCTGGAGCGATGCCATGACCAGTTCCGACCTCGTGCTTTGTAGTCTGGCGAACGAAGATCCTATTCCCGTCCTTTTCGTGAGCGCTCAGGCAGCTGAGCCCTCACCGGCTTGCATTTTCGACAACGCGCGTACGTGCGCCGAGGCGATCGCGATGCTGGGCCAGTACTCGTATCCGGTGGTGGTGACCGATCAAAACCTGCCCGATGGGACTTGGCTGGATATTCAAAATGCGAGCGGCACTCAATTGAATCCGCCTCAGACGATCATTCTCGGCGCCGCGGGAGACCACGGGTTCTGGGCGGCTGCGTTGCTGGGCGGCGCCCTGGATGTCTTGAGCCGGCCGCTGACCGAAAAGGCGCTTGCGGCGGACGTGGCGGCGGGTTACCGGCGCTGGATCAGGTCGGCCGAGCTGATCGAAGCCCAGGCGGAAATCATCCACGCGGCCTGCCAACAGAGGGTGGTCCCCATCGCTCTAGCGCGCGCGAATGTATATGCTCCTGCGGAGGCTCGCAAAGTCATCTGGTTCGAACAAACCAGAGTCCTGGCCCAAAAAATCGTAAGCCAGAGCGCCTGAAGACTACCAGGCATTTTCCCTTCGAAAACCAGGCCGTTGCCTGGTGTTCCCGGAGCCGGCTTTCGATTAGGCTGGCATCAGAACATTTGGATGTAACGCTTCCGAGTGAAACTGGACCGCTCGCTCCTCCGAGTGGTCTGTCGGAGGAGCACTCAATTTCCACCGCGAATGGAGATTTCGAGGCGTTGCTTCGCGGGTGTCCATGCGTTATGGCCCGGCACGGCGAGACTGGTCGATCGCCCGTGCCGGGCCTTTTGGGGCGTTGGGCAGTATTCCCTCAAGAGCCAAACTATCCCTTGGTGTGCAAAGTACTCAAGAGTTGCTATGTTGGTCGATGAGAGAATTTGGACCAATAGCTCTGGAATGCCGGCGCCGGAGTCACTTGGTTGTCCGGGCGGTGGTTTCGCGAGTTTTCAGGAACAATGCCTGCAGGCTGTCCAGCACCCCCGGATCGCCCTTGGCGAGACCGCTGGTGATCTTGTCGCGAAAACTAAGCAGGCCCTCCAGTGATTTCCGGGCGCTGGGATCCGGCTCTTGATTGGCGGTGGTCTGGACCAGATCGAAAAAACGGCTGCTGGTGCCTCCCGCAAGTCCGTAATCTTTCTGGCTCGCCTGCACGTAAGCCAGACCCGCCAAGTCGCGAAGCTGTGCGAGACCGCTTTCCCGCCGGGTTTCACTCAGCTCTTTTTCAAGCTGCTTCACCTTCATATACTGAGGCAGGAAGCAAGCCAAGGCCACGACGATGAATAGGACACCAATTCCCATGATCCGGTTCTTCATAGACATTCCTCCAGTTGAACGATGGATGCAATCTTATACTACAGCGAAGGCCGGGTTTCCGCGCACGCTGGCCCGTGCGGCCGCGCTGGCTGCTCTGCTAACGCTCTGCCAGCCGGCGGGGGCGTACTCCGTGCTCAGCCACGAAGCGATTATCGACAGCGCCTGGACCTTGAATATTCAGCCGGTGCTGCTGGCGAAATATCCGGGCGCCACGCCCGAGCAGCTGGTGATCGCGCACGGATACGCATATGGCGGCGCCATCATCCAGGACATGGGCTACTATCCCTTCGGAAGCCACTTCTTCAGCGATCTGGTGCACTACGTGCGCAGCGGGGACTTCGTGGTGAATCTGCTGGCGGACGCCCAGGACGTGAACGACTACGCTTTCGCGCTGGGGGCGCTGGCGCATTACGCGGCCGATAACAACGGGCATCCGGTGGCCACCAACCAGGTGGTCCCGATGCTGTATCCGAAGCTGAGGGTGAAGTACGGCCAGACGGTGACTTATCAGGACGATCCCACGGCGCATCTGCGCACCGAATTCGGGTTCGACGTGGTCGAGGTGGCCCAAGGCCACTATGCGCCCGAGGCATATCATGACTTCATCGGATTCCAGGTTTCGAAACCTCTTCTGGAGCGGGCCTTCAACGATACCTACGGGATCGAGCTGAAGAGCATTTTTACCAGCCTCGATCTTGCGCTGGGCAGCTACCGGCATAGCGTGAGCGCGGTGATACCGGCGATGACCAAGGTCGCCTGGTCGCAAAAAAAAGACGAGATTCAAAAAGCTGCGCCCGGAACCACGCGCCGGGAATTCGTTTACCACCAGAGCCGGGCGAGCTACCGGAAGGAATGGGGCGTCCAGTATGAGAAGCCGGGCTGTGGAGCGCGCTTTCTCGGGTTCCTGTTCCGGCTGCTGCCCAAGGTGGGACCGTTCAAGGCTCTGGGTTTCAAGGTGCCGACGCCGGAGGGCGAGAAGCTGTTTATCGAAAGCTTCAAGCGCACCCTGGACCGGTATCGGCAGTCGTTAAACGAAACCCGCGCGGGCGCGCTGAACTTGACGAATGAAAACTTCGATACGGGGAAGCCCGCGCATGCGGGCGACTATCTCCTGGCGGACGCCGCCTGCGAAAAGCTGCTCGAAAAACTCGCGGACAGCAAGATTCCGGCGCCCGATGGGCTTCGTGCGGGCATCGTCGGCTTCTATGCGGGGGCGGCGGGTCCGGTGTCGGTGAAGGCGCGGGCGGAGCTGGAAGCGCTGCGCGGCCCGCCCGCGGAAAAATAACCGCGGACGCACGCCGGTAAACGCGGATGCGCAGGCTCTATAATCGGAGAAGGCTTCCCATGTATCTCCGGCTTTGTATCGCTTCGGCTGCCGTTGTAATCGGCGTATGCGCGCAGACTCCTCCGCCGGCTCAGCCGCCGCCGATTAAAGTGACGGTGAACGAAGTCATTGTCCCGGTGACCGTCACCGACGAGAA
>JAYTVY010000664.1:0-3794 GCA_043743755.1 Bryobacterales bacterium
CCACATCGTTCGTGAGCTGGTGCAGCAAGGCTACACCGTCATCGGCACGGATTACCGGGGCAGCACCGGTTATGGCCGCGGCTTTTACGAAGAGATCGATTACGGCGGCCGGGAGGTAGACGACGTTTACGCCGGCTGCGCGTGGGCTCTGGAGACGTATTCGTTCCTCGATCCCAAACGCGTCGGTATTATGGGCTGGAGCCACGGCGGCTTGATCACGCTGATGAATATCTTCCAGCATCCCGATACTTATGCGGTGGCCTACGCCGGCGTTCCCGTCAGCGACCTGGTAGCGCGCATGGGCTATGAAAATGAGGGCTATCGCAGCTTGTATTCCGCTCCGTACCACATCGGAAAGTCTGTCCGCGAGGATATTCAGGAGTACTTGAAGCGCTCGCCGTACACGCACGCAGCGAAGCTGCGGACGCCGTTGTTGATCCATAGCAACACCAACGACGAAGACGTGAACGTGCTCGAAGTCCAGCACCTGATCGATTCGCTAAAAGCCGCCGACAAGAAATTCGAATATAAGATCTACCAGGACGCCCCCGGCGGCCATCACTTCAATCGCACGGACACGAAGTTGGCGCGAGAATCGAGGCGCGAGGTCTATGCGTTTCTGGCGGGATATCTGCACCCGCCGAATGCATTCAAGTAGACTTCACTTCCCATCCACGGAGAACGCCAGCAGCACATTACCCGCCATGCCGCCCAGCGCTCCGTAGCCGGAATTCACGAACAGCATTCCGCCAAAAACGGTGGGCCCGCTGGCGCTCAGCGATCCGCCCTTCCCGGCCACCCCATTCACGGTCTCGAAGGCGCGCAGTGTGTCGAAATCCCAGACAATGCTGCCATCGGCCATGGAATATGCGCGCAGATGGCCGTCCATCGATCCCGAAAACACAATGCCCGGAATCGCGGTAGCGGGCGCCATTTGCGATGGACTGCATCCCGATTTCCCCTCGCACGCCGGCTTCACTGGAGGCGCGTACCAGATCTTTTCACCGGTCGCGATCTTCAGCGCAAACAGCCCCCCGCCGCCAGCGGAGCCGGCGGCCGCTTTGCTCCCGCCGAAATCCGACAGCGGGACGTAAACCGCATCGCCCGCCGCAGCCGATCCCCACATGATCCCGCCCAGCGCCCCCCCATGCCCGATGCGCACCTGCCACAGAATCTCGCCGCGCTTATCGGGATCGATACCATGCACGATTCCGGATTTTTGTCCCACCACCAGCACATCCCGCCCGTTCACCGACTTCAAAATCGGCGAGGATCCGATATCGACGTCCGGCCCCACCGTATCCGGACAACTGGCCTTGTTCGGATTGATGCAGCCAAAATTCCAGTGATCGCCTTCGGCCAGTTGCTTGGCCCAGCGCATGGAACCGGTCTCCATATCCAGAGCTAGCACCGCATCGCTATATTTCGATACCGGATCCGAATACTGATTGCCGGTGCCGACGTAAAGCAGTTTCCGCTTGAGATCCAGCGTTGGTGACGACCAGATGGCCGCGCCGGAAGGCCCGAAACGTTCCGTGCCCAATTTGTTCTTTCCGTTCGCCGTTGGCGCGTCGGGAATAGCGTACGTCTTCCAGATCTGTTTCCCGGTGACTGCATCCAGCGCCACTACGCTGCCCCGGAACTTGCAGCACGGATAGCTCGCGCTGCCCGCCGATACTTCCTCTATGGACGACACCGGAACATACAGCCGCCCCTGGTAGAGCTTAAGCGACCCAGTGACGCGCGCCACCGGGTGGTCGTCCACCGTCGTCTTCCATAGCAGTTCGCCCGTGGCCGCGTCCACGGCAAATACATTGGCCTTCACATCGCCGAACCATGCCGCCATCCGGTCTTTGCCGAACTTATCGATCGTGATCGCGCTTCGCACCGTGGTGGGCGCTTTGAACGTCCAGTACACACAACCCGATCGCGCGTCGGCCGAATACACCGTGCCGTCCGCGCTTCCGAAGAACAGACGCCCGCCCGCGATGGTGGGCTGGCCGTAGACCACGCCCGATCCCGCGAATCCGAACGCCCACTTCAGCTTGAGCTTGGGCACATCCGCGGCCGGCAGACCCGCGGCCGCGCCTGGTTGGAAGCGCGTGTTCGCCGGATCCACTCCCCATCCATTCCACCCGTTCAAATTCGGCAGCGGCGATGTTCCACCGGCGCATACGTTGGTTGTCCCCGTCTCCACACGGCCCGCGATCCCCGCGGTAAGGAAATCGGCGATCGCCATGCGCTGCGCCGGGCTTAAAGACGCGCCTTGCACTTTCATCGATCCCGTGTCGAGAGCCGCCACGATGGCCGCCTTCGAGAGGTGACTGAGCGCTTCGGGAACCGGCACGCGATTCTCTCCGCCCGGTTTGTGGCAGACGGAGCACTGTTTCGCGAACAGAGCCTTCCCGTCCGGGCGATCCTCGGTGGCCGCGGCGGCGCACGCGGCGGCGATGACGGCGCAAACAAGCGTACGGAGCATGTGGGATTATTATATTCACTTATGAACCGCCGCGAAGTCCTCAAGAGCGCCGGCGTGGCTGCCGCCGCTCTCTTCGGTATCGATAAGCCCGCGCACTCCCAAACCGCCGCGCTACCCGATAACTCCCTCTACGCACGCGATCCCGAGTCCTACTGGACCCGCCTGCGCAATGAGCAGTTCCTGCTCCCCGGCTGGCGCGCCTTTCTCAACAACGGCAGCCTCGGCGTCGCACCCCGCCCCGTACTCAACGCCGTCACCGATTACCTCACTCGCTCCGCCGAGCTCAACATCGGCGAAGGCTATCCGCGCTGGGGCTATGAAACCCTGGATGAGCATCGCGCGGAGCTGTCCTCGTATCTCGGCTGCAAGAAGGATGAGCTGGCGCTCATGCACAACGCCACCGAGGCCCTGAGCACGATTGCCGCCGGTATCGACCTCAAAGCCGGCGACGAAATTCTCATTACCGATCAGGAGCATCCCAGCGGCCGCAGCGGCTGGCTGCAGCGCCAGGCGCGCCACGGCGTGGTGGTGCGCGAGGTGAAGATCCCGCTGCCGCCCAAGAGCCCTGGGCAACTGGCCGACCTGGTGGTTTCATCCATCGGTCCGCGCACGCGGGTGGTCTTCTTCAGTGGCATCACCACCACCACCGGCCTCATCTTCCCCATCCGCCAGATTTGCGATGCCGTGCGCGCCAAGGGCGTCCTCAGCGTAGTGGATGGCGCTCATGTCAACGGCCAGATTCCGGTCCGCCTGTCGGATCTGGGCTGCGACTTTTACGCGGGCAGCCCGCATAAGTGGCTGTTTGCGCCCGCCGGCAGCGGCATTCTCTACATTCGCGAAGAGAACCTGGATCGTTTGTGGCCTCTCACCGTCACCGCGAATTGGGACAAGAAGGATCTGCACGCCGCCCGCTTCATGATGGTAGGCACCAACAATCGAGCGATCTTCGAAGGGCTGATGGCCGGCCTCCAGTTCCACAAACAGGTGGGCTCCGATCGCATTTACGCCCGCACCCATCAGCTGGCGCGCATGGCTCGCGAACGCGCCGCCCGCTATTCCTATCTCGAACTGCTGACGCCGCCGGACGACAGCATGTACGGAGCGCTGGTCACATTCCAATTCAAGGGAAAAGACACGAAGCCATTGTGGGAAGCCTGCGCGAAAAAGAAGATCTGGACCACTCAATCGGACCGGCTGCGTATTTCAACGCACATTCATACGCGCCCGTCGGATTTGGATATGTTTTTCGGAACGATGGAAGAGACGTTGGGGAAGGCCTGAGGGGCGGGCAGGCGAACCGCCGGTAGTGTATCAG
>JAYTVY010000665.1:0-4761 GCA_043743755.1 Bryobacterales bacterium
ACTCGCGAATCCACCCCCACTACGTTGTTGCCCGCCGCCGATTCCATCCCCCGGTAAATCGGATAGTACAGCAGCACCGCCAGCAGACACCCGGCCATCATGATCCGCTTGCGCCCGATGCGGTCGGACAGCCAGCCGAAAAACGTGAACATGGGCATCCCCAGCAGCAGCGCCACCGCCACGATGATATTCGCCGTCTTCACGTTCACCTTGAGCACGCTTTGCATGTAGAACAGGGCATAAAACTGTCCCGTGTACCACACCACGCCTTGTCCCGCGGTGGCGCCAAACAACGAAATCAGTACCAGCTTTAGGTTGGCCCAGTGTGTAAAGGCGTCCTTGAGCGGCTGGGCGGACGTCATGCCCGCGCCCTTGAGATGCGCGAAAATCGGCGACTCCTTCATCCGCAGCCGGATGTACAGCGACATCGCCACCAGCGCAATCGAGATCAGGAACGGGATGCGCCAGCCATACCTCGAAAAATCTTCCTTGCTCATCGACTCCTGCACCAGAAGAATTACGGCCAGCGATACAAACAGCCCCGCCGTCGCGGTGATCTGGATAAAGCTGGTGTAAAATCCGCGCTTATTGTCGGGCACGTGTTCGGCGACATACACCGCCGCGCCGCCATACTCGCCTCCCAGCGCGAGCCCCTGCAGCACACGGATCAAAATCAGCAGCACCGGCGCGACATAGCCGATGGATTTGAACGTCGGAAGGAAGCCGATGGCCGCCGTGGCGCCGCCCATGATCACCAGCGTCACCATGAACGCATACTTGCGGCCCACCAGGTCCCCGATGCGTCCGAAGAACAGCGCGCCGAATGGCCGCACCACGAAGCCCACGGCGAATGTCGAAAGATACGCGATCATCGCCAGCGTGTCGTTGCCGGAAGGATAAAACAACGGCGAAATCACGGCCGCGAGACTGCCGAAAATGTAAAAATCGTACCACTCGATCATGGTGCCGACCGAGGAGGCCAGAATCACGCTCCAAATGTTGTAATCCCGCGCGGCGAACTGCTGCGCCTGCGCTGCATCCGACTGTTGCGCCATCTTGATCGGTTTCCTTTCGTGATGCCGGAACTAGAACGTGAAAGGAATAATCGTAGCTGTAATGCAGATACGCCGTCCAGGCCGCATGGACGGTGCTTCACAATTAATAGCACGGGACGCCTCGTCCTGTGCGATACGATGAATGCCGTGATGCGCAGCATCCTCACCGTGCCGGTGGAAAGAGTGGAGTCCGGGAAGACCACTCCACTTCAGGACCTGCTGGCCGTGGAAGAGCCCCTCGAGATCCGCCTCGCCGGCCACACCGTATCCATTACCATGCGAACCCCCGGCCACGACTTCGAGCTGGCTGCCGGGTTCCTGTTCACCGAAGGCATCCTCACCAGCCCTGGCCAGATCGAGCGGATCGCCTTCTCACCCGCCACTTCAAACCCGCGCCAGACCGGCAATTCAATAACTGTAGACCTCCAGCCCAACGTCGAGATCGACCTCGCCCGTCTGGAGCGCCATTTCTATATCAGCTCCAGCTGCGGTGTCTGTGGCAAGGCGTCTATTGAGGCCCTGGAAGTCCAAGGCTGCCCGATTCTCCCCCGATCCGGACTGCACGTCCCGCCCGAAACCATCCACCGTATGCCGGAGGCGCTGCGCGAGGCCCAAACGGTCTTCGATCAGACCGGCGGATTGCATGCCGCTGCCTTGTTTGACTCGGCTGGGCGCCTGCTCTCCTTGCGCGAGGACGTGGGCCGCCACAATGCCGTCGATAAGCTGATCGGCGTCGAGTTCCTGGCCGGCCGCCTCCCGCTGGCGGACCGCATGGTCCTGGTCAGCGGCCGCACCAGTTTTGAATTGGTTCAGAAGTGCATCGTGGCTGGGATTCCCCTGCTGGCGGCCGTCGGCGCTCCTTCCAGCCTCGCCGTGGAACTCGCGCGCCGGTTTCAGATGACGCTGCTTGGCTTTGTTCGCAACCAGCGCTTCAATATCTACTCGGGAGGATGGCGGATTAGATGAAGCTCCGAATTCAGGCCGATTCCGTGCGCTTGCGCCTCAACCGGACCGAGCTAGCTCGTTTCGCCGAATCCGGCCGCATTGAGGAAACTCTCAACGTCGCGCCCGGCGCGGTCTTCCGCTACGCGCTGGAATCGGGCGATACCCTTTGCGTTCTGTACCACGAGAATACCCTCCGCATCGTGGTGCCCGCCTCCGAATCCCAGGCCTGGGTAAGCACCGGTCAAATCGGCATCTCCGGCGGAACCACCGTAAAAATCCTTGTGGAAAAAGACTTCCAGTGCCTCCATGACGACAACCCCCACGACCCCCACACCTTCCCCCGCCCCTCGTAGGACAGGCCTCCGGCCTGTCTCTTTCCCCACCCGCCCTTGCGTATTGACAAATCTCTGAAATAGCATTACATCTATCGAGACACCTTTCTCGCGCTCAACGTTCGGAGGACGTCCATGGACCCGACTCGCAGATTGTTCATCAAGACTGGAACCGGCGCCATTGTCGCCTCGGTTCTCGGCTTCGATTTGAAGCCGGCCTACGCCCAGGCGAAGGAACTCAAGATTGCCCGGACCACTGAGACCCGGTCCACCTGCCCCTACTGCTCGGTGAGCTGCGGAATCATCATCCACACCATCGGGGACAAGGCCAAGAACGTCACCGCGCAGGTGGTGCATGTCGAAGGCGACCCCGATCACCCCATCAATCGCGGCACTCTCTGCCCCAAGGGATCGTCGCTGATGCAGGACATCATGAATGACCGCCGCATCCTCAAGCCCCAGGTGCGCCGCGCCGGATCCGATCATTGGGAAGACATCGGCTGGGACCAGGCCATTGAAGAAGTGGCCCGCCACATCAAGAAGACCCGCGATGAGACCTTCATCGCCACCGATGCCCAGGGCCGCACCGTGAACCGCGTCGAGAGCATCGCCTGGAACGGCGGCTGCACCGACACCAACGAGTTCAACTTCCTCGCGGTCAAGGCCATGCGCAGCCTGGGAGTCTGTTACCTGGAAAATCAGGCCAGGGTTTGACACGGCCCCACGGTCTCCAGTTTGGGGCCCACATTCGGACGCGGAGCCATGACGAATGGCTGGATCGACATCAAGAACACCGACATGATGTTGATCATGGGCGGCAATCCCGCGGAGAACCATCCCTGCGGCTTTAAGTGGCCGGTGGAGGCCAAGCGCGTCCGCAACGCGAAGATGATCGTCGTCGATCCGCGCTTCACCCGCACCGCCGCCGTCGCCGACATGTTCCTGCAGATCCGCGCCGGCTCCGACATCGCTTTCCTCGGCGGCATCGTCAATTACGCGATTGCGAACCAGCGCATCGCCAAGGATTACCTGATCAACTACACCAACGCCGCGTTTCTGGTCAACGAAGGATTCAAGCTTCCTGAAGACGACGGCGTATTCTCCGGCTTCAACGCCGGCACCCAGGTCTATGACAAAACCACCTGGAACTACCAAGGCTCGGCTGGGCCGTCCGGAGGCGGAGCCGCTCAAGCCAGCGGTCATGGCGCTGCGCGGCCGGGTACTCCCGATGCCGCCCCTCCTTCGCTGCCCGCGGTGGTCACCTATGATCAGACCCTCGAGAATCCGCTCTGCGTCTATCAGCTCCTGAAAAAGCACTACTCGCGCTACACGCCCGAAATGGTGGAGCGCATCACCGGCATCCCGAAGGATCAGTTCCTCAAGGCCGCCGATCTGTTCACTTCCATCCGCAAGGACGGAAACCTCAAGAAGGCCGGCACCATCATCTACGCCGTGGGCTGGACCCAGCACACCACCGGCGCGCAAATCATTCGCACGGCCGCGGTGCTGCAATTGCTGCTCGGCAACGTAGGACGCGCTGGAGGCGGCGTCAACGCATTACGCGGCCACTCCAACATCCAGGGCGCTACCGACATCGCCGGCATCTTCGACAACTTGCCCGGATACTTGAAAGTGCCCATCCCCAAGGACACCGATTTCGCGGCTTGGATGACGCGCATCACTCCCAAGCCTGCCAAGCCCCAGGAGTGGGACTCGTTCAACTACTGGGGGAACACTCCGAGGTTCGCCGTTTCCCTGCTCAAGACCATGTACGGCGATGCCGCCACCAAGGAGAATGACTGGGCCTACAACTATCTGCCTAAAGTCGACCGCGAGTACTCGTGGGCGCACATCTGGGATGACATGTATCAAGGCAAAGTCAAAGGCGTGGTCGCATTCGGGATGAACGCCGTCTCCATCGGCCCCAACTCTCAGAAGGTGATTAGCGCGCTGAAGAAGTCCGAGTGGCTCGCGGTCTGCGACATCTATCCGGAAGAAACCAGCGAGTTCTGGAAATCTCCCGGCATCTCCACCGATGAGATGAAGAACATCAAGACCGAGGTCTATCGTCTCCCCGGCGCTGGATTTGCCGAAAAGGACGGGACTTTCGTCAACTCGGCCCGCTGGCTGCAGTGGAAGTGGGCGGCCGTGCCGCCTCCCGGCGACGCCAAACTCGACCAGGAAATCCTGGCGCGGATATTCCTGAAGGTTCGCGAGCTCTATCAGAAGGAAGGCGGCAAGTTTCCGGATCCCATCCTCAATCTCGCCTGGAACTACACCAATCCGCGCAACCCGTCGCTGACCGAAGTCGCCAAGGAACTCAACGGCCGCGCCCTGGGCGATGTAACCGACCCCGCCACTCAAACCACCATGAAAGCCGGCCAGCAATTGCCCGGCTTTTCTTGGCTGCGCGACGATGGCTCCACTTC
>JAYTVY010000666.1:0-7077 GCA_043743755.1 Bryobacterales bacterium
TTCGATCACGCCGCCGGCGGTTCGGGCATACACCGTGCCATTCGCGCGGATCACTTTGATATTTCCCGCGCCAGTAGAAGCGTGCACCGGACCCATGACTTCACGAATGGAGATATCGCCGCCGCCCGTGTTGAACCACGATTCGCCGCCCGAGCTCTCGGACGTGATGGAACCGCCTACCGTAAAGGCGCGGACAGCACCGGTGATTCGCCCCACATGAATGTCGCCGCCGCCGGACCTGGCTTCCACGGCTGCGCCGAGCCGGTCCAGCGTGATCACACCGGCCGCGGTTTGCGCCTGGACTTCACCGGCATAGTCGGTAATCCGCAGGTTGCCGCCCAGGGTCTCAATCAGCGCGTGCAGCAGAGTGGCGGGAATGGAAAGCGTCAGATCCTGGCCCACCACTTCCGGTCTGGCCCCCGGAACCGTGAAGACCAGCGCATCGCCTTGCATCCGGAGACGCGGCCCGCTCTCGCGAAGCAGGGACGCGGCCTGACTGGCTCCGGCTGCCTGGATGCGTGTCTTCATGGCCCAGACGAGGTTCTTTCCCGAATCGCCCTTCAAAATTACATTGCCGTCGGTCTTCAGCCGAAGACGTCCGCCCGGGGGCATGGGCATGGAGCCGGTGCTGATGCGAACCCAGTACGCGCCTTCGCGGATCACTTTGGGCTCGGGTTGCGCCGGAACTCCCGCCACCCACAGGAGTGAGGCGGGCATCGCGAGCGCGTGTGTGAGTACGGAAAAAAGCATGTTGATTCTAGAAGGTCTCCACGGAAGCCTTCATATCGCGGAGCGCCTTCTGGCACTGCATCCGAACATAGTTATTGTCTTCCTTGCGCATCAGCTCCTGAAGCACGCCCACCATCTGATCGCCCTTATGCTGGATCAGCAGATCGATTACTTGAATGCGAACGCCGGCGTTTTTCTCGGTCAGCAGCACTTGCGACAAAATCTTGCGAGTCTCGGGTTCGGAGGCGAAACCCTGCAAGCCTTCGAGGGCCTTGAGGCGGACACCGGCGTTGGGGTCATGCTGCAGCGCATACACCAGCGCGCCGCGCACTTCCGCGGATTCGGGACGCCCCTTGAGGATGCCCACGGATTCCACCCGCAGTCCGAGGTCGGCGGGATCCTTGGAGGCCGCTACCAGCAGACGCTGGATGTCCGCGTCTTCGACGCTTCCCGTTAGAGTACGCTGCCGGGTTTCATCCACGATGATCTGAACGCGCCCGGGCGATTCCGGCTCGACATAGCGAACGCGCGAAGCCACGGGAGAAGCGAGGCCTGCCGGATTCAGGCCGGTCATATTGACGGGCACATAACGGGAGCCGAAAAATCCCACGGCCACCAGCGCCAGCGCGGCTATGGGCTGCATGGCGGCGGGAATGGCGTGGAGGCGAATATCGAAGAATCCGCGCAACCGCGGCCAGAAGCCCGAACCGGCGGGCCCGGCATCGGCGAGGCGCTGCTTGAAATCGCGGCGGCATTGCAGCAGCAGGTCGGACGCGGGCGAGGCTTCGGTGCCGTCAAAGGCGGCGTGCATGGCTCGTTCGCGGTTCAACGCTTCGCGGCAGCCGGCGCACGAGTCTACGTGCTCTTCCAGGTGTTCCTCGTCCTCGAACGAGAGTTCGCCGTAGAGGAACAACGACAATCGATCTTTAACTTCCGCGCACTTCATAAAAGTCTCCCAAAGCCACACGCATCTTCTGAGTCGCCCGGAACAGGCAGTTCTTGGCTGCCTCTTCGGTGCTGCCCAGGACTTCGCCAATGGCGCGCAGACGCATTCCCTGATAATGTCTCATCTCAAAAACCATTCGTTCGCGGGCGGTCATCGCGGACAAGGCCGCCTCGATGCGCCCGCGCAGTTGGAGGCTGTGCAGGCGGCGCTGCGGATCGCCGTCGGCGCGTTCCTCTTCCACCGTATCCATCCGGTCCATCGGGCCATTGCTGGTCTCAATCACCGGGTTCTCCTCGCGGCGGACCTTCCGCTTGCGGAGGGCGTCCAGGCAGAGGTTGGTAACAATCCGGTAGAGCCATGTATGAAAACTGCAATCAAATCGGAAGTTCTGGAGGTTTTTATAGACGCGCAGAAACGTTTCCTGGTAGATATCATGTGCATCTTCTTGCGAGCGGAGCAGATTCAGAGCCAACCGGAGGACGTTTTGATCGTACAGGCGCACCAGTTGCTCGAAGGCACGCTCGTCTCCCTGTTGAGCGGCCTGAATCATTACCGATTCGTCCATTTTACGAAGCGCCGGCTGGATAAATGTGGCCCCGAGAGCTTCCGAGCTTCCCTGCAACACTTGATCAGACGGTCCCAAGGCCAAAACGTCTTGCCCAGCGACCGGGGTGACCGGGCCTGAATCGGGGGCGAAAGCCCCGTCCAAGGGGGCCACGTTCGGCCGCGGCCCGAAGCTCGATTCTCCTCTTTCCTAACAGAATAACCTACAGGTAGAATAGAACGAATTCCGGATGGGGAAGACAGGCTCGTAAAATATAGCAATCAATGGGGAAATAAAGTCACACCGGAGGGTCACCGGGGGGCCACCGGCTCTAGCTGCCGCTTTACGGGAAGCACGGTAAGCAGGACGGAAATGGCGAAAATTTGAAAGTTGACGTAGAAATGTCACCACTTTAGCGATCCACTTAGCCGACAATGTATGTGGAGGTAATTCCCATGAGATGTCCGCTCCTAGTCCTCGCCGCCCTGCTGTTCGCGGGTGCGGTCACCCCTTTGCTTCGTGCACACGATGCGCCGATGCCTATGCCGCCAACCGGCCCGCCAGTAATCTCGCAAGATGCGCCAATGCCCATGCCGCCAACTGGCCCGCCAGTGTTCTCGTACGATGCTCCGATGCCCATGCCGCCGACCGGCCCGCCAGTGTTCTCGCACGATGCGCCGATGCCTATGCCGCCAACTGGCCCGCCAATGATCTCGTACGATGCGCCAATGCCCATGCCACCGTGCGGCCCTTGCAAACCAGGCGAATAGAATCGGCAGTAAACTCAGTGGGGCAGGGGGACGGCCACGGCGATGTTGCCCGCCGTCTCCTTTAATACGGCAAGAGACGCTTGCATCTCGCCGGGGAGCAATGGCTCCAGTGTTGGTTGGATCTCACCCAATCGTCCTAATACGGCGACCCAAGCTACCAGGCAGCAAACGTTGAAAGCCTGGGTTATCGCTGCCACTAACGGACCTGAGAATCTTCCGGTATCGGCGAGGAAGTATAGCAGCGCGTTGACGGTAAAGTAAGCGGCCATGATCCGGGCATGCCGCAAAAGGTTCGGCTTCAGGTGCGCCTTCCCGGCGTAGTGAACACACACCAAAACGGCGATCAACGAGAGGCCGAGCGTGGTTGCAAACCCCCGTTTTAACAGGAACGATAACCGGTAAACCGCATGGCTCCAGTCGAGCAAGCCGAGGGTCAGGGAGCCTCCAATAATAAAGATCGCCAGCGCACCTCGGCGGCAACGCGCAATAGTCCGCGTTGCTAACTGCCCCATATTGGGATAGCTGGTCTTGAGCAGCCTGAAGAACTCCTCCACGATGGCTACTTGCAGACCCAAGACTATGAACTCGCTCCACAGCCAAGCCCAGTAGTAACTGTTCGACCACAAAGGAAACTGGTACAGAAAGGCATATCTGGCCACATGCGCACCCATATATGCCGCGAACAACCAATATGGAAGGCGGAGCGCCATCACACGCGCCAGGAGGATAGCGCACAATATTGTGTCCACTATCCACAGAATGCCGACGATCTCACGAAGCATCGTTTTCAACCTCGGATAGGAATCACCCGGGCGCCCATGCTCAATTCACGAACGCTCATGAAGGAGCGGTCGAAGGATTCCACGGCGTCGGACGCGAGCTGGCCGGCGCTGAGTCTGATCCAATACAGGGCCCCCGCCAGACGGAGGCGGAGCAGGTTTTTGCGCATGGCCGAATCGAGCTCCAGCAGCACGGCCATGTTGCTCCAATCGTTGCCACGCTCGAGACGAGACCGGCAATCGGCCACCGAGCGGACCGCGCGCTCCCGCAGGGCGCGCACAGCCGTTTGAAACTCGGCGAGGTTTTCGCGACGCCGTATGCGGGCGGCATCATGGAAGCCGCGCCCGCGGAGAAAAGCGACATCGGAACCCTCCAGCAGACGGGCAATGGAAGCGCCGCGGCTGGGCGCGCTGGAGGTGTCCACGACAAATTGCGGTACGGGCACGATCAGTTGAGAAAGATCGAGACGTAAATTACCGTCCTCGACCACCGCGCCGCTCTCGATTTTTCGCAGCAGCGACGCGCGTTGGGCCGCGAGCAGGTTACAGGCGTGGAAGGCCTGTTCCACTTCCTCCCGCTCAATAACAATGGGTTGTTTCATGGCTTCCTCGACGGAACCGGGACTTTGAGAATGGATGCAAACAGCGAACGCGTGTGTTCTTCCACTTCGTGGCGCGGGGGCTCGCGCCAATACTTCGCGAACGCGTTAACCGCTTCCGCGACTTCCGGGGGATATTCGGCGCGAACCAGCTTGGGAAGACTTCCGGAGGGAACCCCGTGAATTTCGGCCGCGATGGCCTCCCGATCGGACTCGGGCAGGGTTGCGAACCAGGCGTGCAGGGCGTCGTCGATGATACGCCACGCCGCCCGCCCCTGGCGATCCGCCATGGCGTCCAGCAGGCGCTTGGTCTCGGGGCGGGCGGCATGGCCGAGCTTCGGCCAATTGCGGACGGTGTCCGATTCCCTGGCGGCAATTGCCGGCTTGCTCTTCGTCACTGGGAGATAGCGTATCACGGGTTGGGCCAGAAATCCTCCTCGCGGCGTCTCCACCGGGTGAGATAGAACGGTAGCATAATTTTGCTTGACGTAATATCTCATCCAAGTTATCCTACTTCGGAGACAGAAATCAAGTGGAATTTTCCGGAGACATCCAAGTTTAGATAAACGTTAGATCAACTGGTTTTAGCCGCCCATGGTACCAGTACCCAAACGCCGCGGTTTCCGGACATAAAACGACAGGCGTGAGGCAATTGATTAAGTTCGAAGACAAGGCCGCCCGCGCGGCCGAGAAGTATAACAGGAGGGAAAGGACAAAGATGGACCCATCGAAGATGTTAGAGGATCTCCTCAATCAGCGCCGGTTAATCGACGCGACGATCGCGAGCGTGGAGCAACTGGTGGTTGCCAGAAAGCCCCGAGGCAGGCCGTCAAAGGCCATCATGGAGGCTCGGAGCATTTTGGGCAAGAAAATGCCGCCTCGCGGCAGGAGAAACGGCAACTCCATGGCCGCTCCCGCGAGCGCCGGCTGATTGCGACGGCCGCGCCGTAGCGAATGGCGGGAAAGAGGATTTAACCCGCCAGTTCGAGTTCGATGCGTTTTTTCGCGGCGTCCAAGCTCAAGATTCTGAAGGACCGGATCTGGCCAGATCGAGCCTCTTCCGAGGCGGGGGCTCCGGCGGCGGGGCCCTGTTTCCATTTAGCGCTCAGCATGGCGGTCATGGATGAAAGGTCGGTCCGGCCCTGCTCGGGGACGGGCGCGGGGGCGGGCCTTTTCTCCGTGGGCATGTGGCACTCGGCGAAAACGCCTTCGCCGAGCTCGACGCGGGCGCGGCTTCCAGATACTTCGACGAGGCGGCCGCTGACGGTGTCACCGGGGGCGTGCTCGGCGATGTACTGATCGGCCGAAGTGGGATCCAATTGCTTCATGCCCAGGCGGATGCGGCGCTTGGCGCGGTCAAACTCGAGCACTTGAGCGCGCACGGTTTTCCCGCTGGCGAGCATCTCACGCGGGTGATTGAGGCGCTTTTCGGCGCTGATGTCGCCGATGTGGATCATGCCTTCGATGCCTCCGCCGAGGTCGATGAAAGCGCCGAACTGGGCAAGACTAGTGACGGGACCTTCCACTACCGTGCCGGGGACAAATTTCTTTTCGGCCTCTTCCCAGGGATCGCCGAGGGCCTGCTTCAGGCCGAGGGAAATGCGGCGTTCGGCGGCATTGACGCCGAGCACCACGGCTTCCACGTTTTCGCCGGCCTTCAACACATCACTGGCCTTACGGATTTTCTTCGACCAGGACAGTTCGGTAACGTGGATCAGGCCATCCACCCCGGGCATCAGCTCGATGAAGGCGCCGAAATCGGTTAGCCGCGAAACTTTTCCCTGAACTCGATCGCCGACCTGGAACTGTTCGGCGGCCAGCGTCCAAGGGTCGGGCTGGAGCTGTTTCATGCCGAGCGAAATGCGGCGCGTTTCAAGATTGAGTTTGAGGATTTTGACTTCCACCGGATCGCCGGATTTTAGAAAGTCAGAGGGTTTGGCCACGCGATGCCAGGCCATGTCGGCGACGTGCAGGAGGCCATCGACACCGGGCGAGAGCTCGACGAACGCGCCGAAATCGGTGAGGCTGCGCACGGTGCCATTCATCACCGCGCCTTCGCGCAGTTCGGAGACGGCTTTCTTGCGCGCCTGGGCTTCTTCCAGTTCGAGCACGACGCGGCGATCCACCACCACGTCCTCGGCCGCGGTATCCAGCTTGATGATCTTGCACTGGATTTCCTGGCCCACCAGTTTTTCCAGATCGCCTTGCTCGCGAGCGCCGCTGCGCGAGGCGGGCATGAAGGCTCGCGCGCCGACATCGACGCGGAGACCGCCCTTGACGAGTTCGGTAACGGTGCCGCTTATGGGAAGTCCCTCGGCGAATGCGCGCTCCAGGCCGCTCCAGTCCTTGGGCTGCTCCACGTTGGTGGTGGAGAGCTGGTAAGAGCCATCCTGCTCGCGGCCCTTCACGGTGACGCGCACATGCGCGCCCGGCTTCAAAGTGATCTGGCCGGATCCGTCGCGAAACCGTTCGGAGGGAAGCACGCCATCCATCTTGCGTCCGATATCGACGAAGATGGATTCGGGCGTCACTGAAACCACGGTGCCGTCCAGCGTCTGGGTAACGTCGGGATGATGCTCTTGTTCGAACTGCGTGAGCATATCCGCAAATGAAGTTTCCTCCGAAGGCGCAGCAGTAGCGTCCGGCGAGGTTACAGGGGGGGTGAGATTGTCCATGAAAACCGAGTGTGTACAACTATTCTGTCACAATC
>JAYTVY010000667.1:0-9209 GCA_043743755.1 Bryobacterales bacterium
GCAAACCGTGCCAACGCCAGACTTCTTGCCGCGAGCCGATCCATCCTCGATAGTCATAGTTCCACCGCCGCTAATGAAATCTCGGCTTCCTGGCGCGTAGTCCCAATCTCAGTGCTAAGGGCAACTGTGTCAACTATATTGTCATTCGGCGCGTGTGATGGCGCGGCGGATGGCGGCCAGCGGGGCTTTGTCGTCGAAGGCGATGTTGTTGTTGGTGAGGGCGATGCCGAGGCGCTTCCAGAGAGCGTCGAGATCGGGCTTCACGGGGGTTGCCTTCATTTGATCGTAGAGGGTTACTAAGACCGTGGTGCCGGTGGCTTTGTCGCCGACCTCAAAGGCGTGCCGGATGGGCCACTCTTCGTCGATGTTGCCGCCGGCGGCGACGATGGCGCGCAAAGCGTGCTGCAAGCCTTTGCGGTTTCTGGTCTGCTCGCGGATTTGGACATCGGCCAGCAGGCAGAACATTGCGCCGCCCCAATAGGTGCGCCCCCAACTGTGCGTGCGGTCAAGACCTTGATCGGAGGCGGAAGGCTGCCCGCGCGGCATGAAGCGCGCCATTTCGCTCCACACGCGTTTGACGTCCATCAAGCCAGCCTGGGCGCGGGCGACGGGCTCAACGTAGGTGGCCATGCCCTCTTCCATCCAGTGATGCTCCTGGTCGACGTCGGGGAATCCGGTGTGAACCAGCTCATGGGTCATCATCCAGTCCATGTCGAGCTCGTCCTGCGAGGTGTGCTCGCCGACGGAAATGCGGGTGAACGATCCTTCGCCGCCCCAGGTGGTTCCGTTGAAGACGCCGCTGGAGCCTTGGAGCGGCGAGACACGGATCTTGGCGTGAGAAACGGGAAAGCGGCCGAAGTAGACGGATACGGAGCGCACCGCGTTTTCCACCCATTTCAGGACAGCGGCGCGGGGCAGATCGAAACGTCCCGCGGTGAATTCCACGTCAATGGCGGCGCCGCCGATTTTCCAGTGAGCCGGCTCGAGGACGCCGGGCTCGGCGGCCCACGCAGCTGTAGCCAGGAACAGGATGGACGCTCGTTTCAACATGTATGTCCGATTAGACGCCGCTAGTAACGGATTCGTTCTGTCGGGTAAACTCAGGATAGCCCACAATGTTAGAATCGGACCAAAGATGATTGCGGATTTCGACCGAATTAGCCGGCTGCAGTCGGTGGACGAGAGGATCGCCGAGCTACAGCAGGAAGTGGCCGCCCTCCCCAAGCATATCGCGCAGATTGAAAAGACCCTGGACAGCCACATTCGGCGTCTGGAGGCGAATCGCGCGGCGCTGAGCGCGAATCAGAAGGAACGCCGGGGGCTGGAGGATGAGGTGAAGGTGCAGGAGCAGAAGATCTCCAAGCTGAAGGACCAGTCGCTGCAGGCGAAGACGAATGAGCAGTATCGCGCGTTCCAGCACGAGGTGGAGTACTGCGAAAAAGAGATTCGCAAGAGCGAGGATCGCAATCTGGATCTGATGGGCGAAGCGGAATCGCTGGATGCCAACGTGAAGAAGGCGGACGCGGCGTTGACAGCGGAAAAGCGTCAGGTGGAAGCGGAGAAGACCGACACGCGAGAGCGAACGGCAGCGGATCAACGCGAGCTCAATCAACTGGACGCCGAGCGCAAGGAAATCGTGGCGGGTATCGATCGGGCGGCGTATACGGAGTACGAGCGGATTCGGAAGAAATGGCACGGGTCGGCGCTGGCGGAAGTGGTGGAGGGACGGTGCTCAAGGTGTCATATTGCGCTGCGGCCACAATTCTTTCAAGAGCTGAAGAGGCGGGATCAGCTGATGTTCTGTGAGAGCTGCGGGCGGATACTGACGTATAATCCACCGGTGAGTTTTGAGCACGATATCGCCGCGCCGGTACCGGGCGGGGATCCGCGCGCTTAGGGGCCGGTGACAGGCCGGGAGGCCTGTCCTACACTGGAGTGATCGAATACAGGAAGCCAGACGCGGCCTACTTGGCGAAGCGGTCATTGCGGCGGCATGCGGGGGTGCTGCAGCTTTGGGCGCTGGGGGTGGGGGCGGTCATCTCCGGGGATTTCTTTGGGTGGAATTTTGGGTTGCTGTCGGGGGGCTTTGGCGGGCTGATCATTGCGCTGGGGATCATCACGCTGCTGTTTATCGGGCTTTGTTTCAGCATTGCGGAGATGTCGCCGGCGTTGCCGCACACCGGGGGCGCGTATTCGTTCGCGAGGACCGCGATGGGGCCGTGGGGCGGCTACATCACGGGGCTTGCGGAAAACATGGAGTATATTCTCACGCCCGCGGTGATCGTGGTGGGCGTGGGTGGATATCTGGGATCCATCTTTGGGACGCCGCCGGCATGGGCGCCGCTGTGGTGGCTGGCATGTTACGCGGTGTTTGTGGCGTTCAATGTAGTGGGCGTGGAAGCGTCTTTTCGTGTATCGGTGGCGATCACGATTTGCGCGCTGGCGGTGCTGGTTGTGTTCTATGTGGGTGCGATTCCACTGTTCGATTTGAAGCGGTGGGCGCTGGAGGGCTCGGGCTGGCTGCCGCATGGCTGGAGGGGCGTACTGCGGTCGCTGCCGTTCGCCTTGTGGGTGTATCTGGGAATCGAACAGTTGCCGCTGGCGGCGGAGGAATCGCACGATCCCAAGCGCGACATGCCTAAAGGGATACTTTACGGGCTGGCGACGTTGATTGTCTGCTCATTCCTGACGGTGGCGCTGAATGCGGGAATCGAACCGGGCGCGAAGGCGGTGGGGCAATCGAACGAGCCGCTGTTTCTAGGGTTTCGCGCGATCTTCGGAGCGGGCACGCGAGCTCGATTGCTAGCGCTGCTGGCTTGCACGGGACTGCTGGCGAGTTTCCACACCATCATTTACGCTTACGGACGCCAGATCTATTCGCTTTCGCGGGCGGGATATTTTCCGAGCTGGCTCTCGGTGACGCACGGGACTCGGAAGACGCCGCAGCGCGCTCTGCTGGCGGGGTCGGCACTCGGAATGGCGGCTGCGCTGGCGATTCAGTTCGCCGGATCCACGAGTCCGGTGGGCGGGATTCTTCTGAATATGGCGGTTTTCGGCGCGGTGCTGGCTTATATTCTGCAAATGATTTCGTTTATTCTGCTGCGAGTGCGATTGCCTAATATCGAGCGGCCGTACCGCAGTCCGCTGGGGATCGCGGGGGCCGTGGGCGCAATCATAATCGCGGCGGTGACGCTGGGGATGCTGTTTCTGAATCGCGATTACAATCTGGGGGTGATTGGCGCGGCGATTTGGTTTATCTGCGGGCTGGCGTATTTCGCGCTGTATGCGCGCAGCCGGTTGATTCTTTCGCCCGAGGAGGAGTTCGCGCGGGAGCATGGCGCGGCATGAGCGGATACGCGCATACGCTGGGAGGCGTGGTCTGGCGGTTTGACGATTTGAAGACGCTGCTGGCGAAGGCGAGTCCGCCGCGATCCGGGGACGATTTGGCGGGGATCGCAGCGGGGAGCGCGGAAGAGCGTGTGGCGGCGCGGATGGCGCTGGCGGATTTGCCGCTGCCGGTATTTCTAAAAGAAGCCGTAGTGCCCTATGGGAGCGACGACGTCACGCGGCTGATCGTGGACCGGCACGATGCAGACGCATTCGCACCGGTAGCGCATCTGACAGTGGGCGAGTTCCGGGACTGGCTGCTAGCGGAGGAGACTACCGGAGCGATTCTGAGCGCAATCAGTCCTGGAATAACGCCCGAGATGGCCGCGGCTGCATCGAAGCTGATGCGTCTTCAGGATCTGATTACGGTAGCGGCGAAGATCCGAGTGGTGACACGCTTCCGCAACACCCTGGGACTGGCTGGACGCCTCTCGACGCGCCTGCAGCCGAACCATCCCACGGACGACGCCAAGGGGATCGCCGCCGCGATCATCGACGGGCTGAGCTACGGCAGTGGAGACGCGGTAATCGGTATCAATCCGGCGTCGGACAATCTTGCGGCGGTGGAGACACTGCTTCGGCTGGTGGATCACATGCGGGAGACCTGGGCGATTCCCACGCAGAGCTGCGTGCTGGCGCACGTCACCACCCAAATGGATGCGATGAGGCGAGGCGCGCCGGTGGACCTGGTGTTTCAATCCATCGCGGGGACTCAAGCGGCGAATGCCTCTTTCGGAATCACGCTGGCGATGCTGGACGAGGCGCGGCAGCAGGCGCTGGAATTGAAGCGCGGATCAATCGGCGAGAACGTGATGTACTTTGAAACGGGGCAGGGAAGCGCGCTGTCGGCGAATGCGCATCATGGGGTGGATCAGCAGACGCTGGAAGCTCGGGCGTATGCGGTGGCGCGTGAGTTTCATCCGCTGCTGGTGAACACAGTAGTGGGATTCATCGGACCCGAATATCTGTACGACGGAAAGCAGATCATCCGGGCGGGCCTGGAAGATCATTTCTGCGGAAAACTGCTGGGACTTCCGATGGGGTGCGATATCTGCTACACCAACCACGCCGAGGCCGATCAGGACGACATGGACGCGCTGCTCACGCTGCTGGGCGCGGCCGGTGTGAACTACATCATGGGCGTTCCGGGCGCGGACGATATCATGCTCAATTATCAGAGCACGTCATTTCACGACGCGCTGTATCTGCGGGACATCCTGGGGCTGCGGCCGGCTCCGGAGTTTGAAACATGGCTCCAAAGCATGCGGCCCGAGGGCCCGCGCATGCTAGCGCTGCTGGAGGGTTGATGCGGCGGCTGCGCGATTTCACGCCGGCCAGGGTGGCGCTGGGCCGCGCGGGGCCGAGCGTGCCGACGCGGGAACTGCTGGATTTTCAACTGGCGCATGCGCGGGCGCGGGATGCCGTGCAGCAGGAGATGGACGCGCGGGGGTTGTTGGCTGAAATGGGTGGCGGGGCGATCTTGCTGTCGAGTTCGGCGCCGGACCGCGAGACGTACTTGCGGAGACCGGATCTGGGGAGGCGATTGAGCAATGAGTCGCGAGGGCGGCTAGTGAAGAGGGAATATGATGCGGCGTTCGTGGTGGTGGACGGGCTATCGGCGCTGGCGGTGCAGCGCCACGCAGCGCTTTTACTGGGGGCTGTGATGCCGCGGCTGGAATCGTGGAAACTGGCGCCCATCACGGTAGTGGAGCGGGGGCGGGTCGCGATTGGAGATGAGATTGGGGAAGCGCTGGGGGCGGCGTTGTCGGTGGTGCTGATCGGGGAGCGGCCGGGATTGAGCTCGCCGGATAGCCTGGGCGTCTATCTGACATGGCATCCGCATGTGGGGGCGACGGATGCGGAGCGGAACTGCATTTCGAATGTGAGGCCGGAGGGGCTGGGTTATGACGTTGCGGCGCACAAGCTGGTGTTCTTGATGAACGAGGCGAGGCGGCGGAAGTTGTCGGGAGTGCGGTTGAAGGAAGAAGCGCGGGCCTTGACGGACGGTTAGGTTGGATCTTCGGTGGGGCGGTATCCGTTGCGGCGGAGCGTCTCGCGGGCGGCTTCCAACTGCTCGGGCGGCACATAGAAGAACGCACCGGTACGTGTGGTGCGGAAGATAGTGCCGCCGACGTAGTTGTCCGCCTCGACTGCGTAATCGAGGCCGGCGTCGGTAAGCACTGTTTCGAGCCGCAGCGCGTCCTTCAAGCGCTTCGCGATGTAAACAAGGTCCATCTCACGATCGCCAAAGTAGTCAGCGTCCCTGCGCATGGGTCCTCCGGTGGAGATCGAGCTCAAGAAATAGAGTGCCGGGCACTGGATTGAACCGGTACGGCGGGATTTCGTGGAATCCGAGCGACCGGTAGAGCGCGATGGCTTCCGACATTCGCGGCATAGTGTCGAGGCGCATGCGTGAGTATCCAAGGCGCGCGGCTTCGGCGATCACTGCTTCTGTCAGGAGGCGGCCAAGCTTCCGGCCGGTGAAGGCGCGGCCGACCCAGAGGCGCTTCATCTCGCAGGTTTCGGCATCGATTTTCCGGAGTGCGACGCAGCCGGCGGGCTGGCCATCGATTCGAGCAAGCAGGATGCAACCGGAGGGCGGGGCGTAGTCGCCGGGCAAGGCTGCGAGCTCGGCTTCGAAGGATTGGAAGGAGAGGTCGACGGCGAGCCACTCGGCGTATTCGAGGAAGAGGGAGCGGATAGTTTCGATGTCGGCGGGGGTTGCGGGGGCTAGCATGGTCAGATCGGGGACAGGGCATGGCCCGGTGCTGCGCGCACGGATTGGTTAACTTTTGCCGCGGGCGGTGCGCTTTTTAGGTTTGGATTCTGTCTCGGCGGCGCCGGAAACGTCTGCTGTAGACGCGGCGGGCTTGCGAGAGGCGAGGCTTTGTTTGAGCGCCTCCATGATGTCGATGATCTTAGAGGGCTCGCGAGATGGCGGCGTGACTACTTCCTGGCCCTTGATCTTGGCGTCGATCATCAATTGCAAATTGTCGCGATAGGTGTCGTGATATTTTTCGGGCTCGAAGGTGGCGGCCAGCGATTCAACCAGCATGCGCGCCAGCTCCACTTCCTTCTCTTTCACCAGCGACACGTCGGTGCGGAACTCATCCACCTTGCGAACTTCGTTGGCGTAATACATGGTGTGCATCATCAGGCCTTGCGGTCCGGGCCGGAAAATCACAATGTGCTCGCGGTTGTGCATGGCGATTTTGGCGACGCCCACGTAGCCGGTCTGTTTCAAGGTGTTAAACAGCAGTGCATAGGGCTTCTCGCCGGCATCGTCGGGCGCAATGTAATACGAGCTTTCGTAGTACACGGGGTCGACTTCAGTGCCTTTGACGAATTCGAGGATTTCCATGACCTTGGCGGTGGAGGGCGCCATCTTCTTGATGTCTTCATCCTCGATGACGACGTAGCGGTCCTTCTCGTACTCGTAGCCTTTGACGATCTCGCTGCGGGGAATGGGCTTGTCCTCGGACGCGCAATAGATCACCTGCTTGACGCGCGATCCGTCGGCTTTGTGAAGCTGATTGAAGCTGATCCCGTCGCTCCGGGCGGCGGTGAAGAGCTTGACCGGGAACGATACGAGGCCAAAAGCGAGCTGACCTTTCCAGACGGTGCTAGCCACGGGGAAAAACCTCCAAGATAGATATATTTACCACAAGTGTCAAACATTTTCAATAGGAAATGTGTGGCGGGGCATTAGATGTCATATATTGACAAAGACTGTTATCGAATGATATCGTGCGGTTAGATGAACGTATCGCTTACACCCGAATTGGAAAAGCTGGTGAGCACCAAAGTGAAGTCGGGCCGGTACAACTCCGCCAGCGAAGTGGTCCGTGAGGCGCTGCGCCTATTGGAGGAGCACGACAAGGCACGCGCCGCCCAACTTGCAGGGTTTCGCGCCGAGATCGACCGGCGTGTGGCCTCGCTAGACCGGGGCGAAGGCGTCGATGGAGAGAACTTCTTTGCTCAGCTTGAACGCGAGGAGGCTGGGATCCGCCGCAAACCGAAGACGAAATGAGAAGGGCGTTTCGCCTTGCGCCGGAAGCCGCCGCAGACCTCCGCGAGATCTGGAGATACATCGCTGCCGATAGTGTGCACGCTGCAAAGCGTTTCCGGCTGAAGCTCCTCGACGCTTGCCGGCAACTCGGCATGAATCCCGGCATGGGGCACACACGAGAGGACCTGACTGACCAAGCGCTCTTGTTCTGGCCCGTCGGTTCTTACCTCATCATTTACCGTGCGGATCGTGGGCCCATTGAGATTGTGGCTGTTGCCCACGGGTCTCGTGATATTCCAGCGTTCTTGAGGCGGAGGCTTCCTTCGTAGAAGAGAGGAAGCGCTTGGCATAGGGGCGTTAGCACTCGCACACCGCGCTGTGCACGTCGCGAAGCGGTCCTTATCGATTGGCCTTTGATCTCTGTCCCGCGACGTCATATATGCGGAACTGACCGCGACTATCCTTGAGCATTGTGCGGAATACTGACAGCATACTGTCGATCTGAGCTTGACTCTTTCCCTCAACTCTCATGGCGAAGATTCTCAAGGCGGCGCTAATGGGGAAACGGAGGTTCTCCGGCTCCTGGTAGAAACGATCTAGGCCCTTCTCGAGTCTCCAATCACCGTAGCCGGGAGGGAATCGTTGAGGAATGGCGGTGCGTAGGCTACTTGTACGGGACAACGCCTTCGGCCGGTACATCTACTTCGTTTTCGAGCGCGATCACGGCATCGGGCTTGCCGATGGTCCAGCCGGCCTGAAACGCGGGGGGCCGCGGCAAGTCCTCGGCGCGGCCTTCGGGAGCGCCAGAGTCGGCCCAGGCGACGATTGTGTCGATCTCGGCCTGGGTGAGACGGCGCTCATTCGCGAAATGTCCGTAGCGCGGGTCGGCCAGCCAGGGAGGCATGCTGCGGGTGAGAACGGCCTGCCGGATTGCCTTGGCCCAGGGACGCGCCTGCTCATAAGTGAGCAGCGACATGGGCGCGGATTCGCCAGGACGGTGGCATTCGACGCAGCGCTTGTACAAGATGGGCGCGACGTTCTTGGTGAAGGAAGGTCTCTGCGCGGAGGTGTTAGCTCCGGCCGCAACCAAGGTGAGCAGCAGGGTACACGCTATGGCTTTCATGGCAGCAACCTCACGGGGGTTCTTAACGCATGATAAAACAAAATCTATGGCCGCAAACAGTTCCCAAGCAAAACCGGGCGTCAACCGCCAGTTCCTGCTCGCCGCGCGTCCCGCCGGCATGCCCAAAGAATCCGACTTCCACCTTGTCGAAAGCCCCATTCCGGCGCTGCGAGATGGCGAAGTCCTGTTACGCACCCTCTACCTTTCGGTGGACCCCTACATGCGCGGGCGCATCAGCGGCGTAAAGTCCTATGCCGCGCCGGTCGAAATAGGACAGGTAATCGTCGGGGGAGCCGTATGCGAAGTTGCCGAATCGAAAAACCCGGCATTCCAGAAAGGCGACGTAGTGGAAGCCTACACGGGATGGCAAGAGTACGCGGTGTCGACGGGGCAGGGCCTGCGCAAGCTGGATCCGAACCTCGCGCCGGTTTCGACGGCGGTGGGCGTGCTGGGGATGCCGGGGATGACCGCTTACTTCGGGTTCCTCGACATCTGCAAGCCGCAGCCGGGCGAGACAGTGGTGGTATCGGGAGCGGCGGGGGCGGTTGGATCGCTGGTGGGCCAGATCGCCAAAATCAAGGGGTGCCGCGCGGTGGGGATCGCGGGGGCGGACGACAAAGTAGCGTGGCTGGTGAACGACCTGGGCTTCGACGCCGCGTTCAACTACAAGACCACTTCCGATTACGCGGG
>JAYTVY010000668.1:0-5753 GCA_043743755.1 Bryobacterales bacterium
TTATCGCTTTGTTATCCCAGCGTGCTAGAATTGGAATCGATTCGCGGAACACTCCACCACACAAGTGATTGACGCAGCAAGCTTTCGATGCGTGGAATCGAAAACAACCAGCAGCCTTGGAAGATTCAATCAAAATCCTGAGCGACAACCGGCACGCCGGCCACACCTACTTCCTCATGGAGCGCTATGAGGCGGGTTTGGTGCTCACCGGCACCGAAGTGAAAGCCGCACGCAGCGGCAAGATCCAGCTGAAGGATAGCTTCGCCGAAGTAGCCGGCAATGAAGCCTGGCTCATGAACGCTCACATCAGCCAGTACTCGCATGGAAACCGCGAGAATCACGAACCGGTGCGGCGCCGCAAGCTGTTGCTGCATCGCGCCGAAATAGATAAACTGCTCGGCAAGACTCGCGAAAAGGGTCTTACGCTCATCCCCACCAAGATCTATCTGAAGAACGGCCGGATCAAGTGTGAACTGGCGGTGGGGAAAGGCAAGAAGATGCACGACAAGCGCGAATCCGAGCGCAAGCGCGAGATGGAGGCGGAAGCGCGCGCCGCCATGAGCAATCGAAGACGAGACTAAATCAACATGATCATTACTGTATCGGCGGAGCCGACTGAAAATATCCAAGCTGACGCCCTGGTTTTCCCGGCGTTTGAAGATGGGGGCCTGCCCGAAGGAATTGCCGACCCGCGTGCCCGCGACCTGCGCGATTCGGGCGAGTTCAACGGCAAATTCTTCGACATGGCGATGCTGCACGGGCCATCGGGAGCCAAGGCGAAGCGTATTGTGCTGGCGGGCGCCGGCAAACGCGCGAAGTTCACTCCCGCCGAGTTCAGGAATCTGGCGGGCGCGGCCGTTCGCTTTCTAAAAGGCAAGGGCGTTCGCAGCATCGCCGTGGCGCTTCCCCAGGATCTCCGGAATGACGATTTCACGGCCGCCGCCGTCGAGGGCGCCCTGCTCGGGCAATACGAGCCACATCGGCATAAGAGCGATCCCAAGAAAGACGAGAAGCAGATTGACGCGTTTCTGGTGGCGGGCGGGACGCAAGCCGGCGCGGATCGCGGACGCATCGTCGGCGAGGCGCAGAACTTCTCACGCGATCTGGTCAATGAGCCGGGCAACCTGCTTACACCCACCGAACTTGCCCGCCGCGCCCGCGAGATGGCCACCGCTTTCGGTCTTGAATGCGAAATTCTCGAGCAGGACAAAATGCGCGAGCTTGGCATGGGCGCCTTGCTGGGCGTCGCCCAAGGCAGCGACGAGCCTCCCGCGTTGATCGTGCTGCGCTACCGTCCCTCCGGCCAAACCGCCGGCAAGGATCATCTCGGTCTGGTGGGAAAGGGCGTCACCTTCGATACCGGCGGCATTTCCATCAAGCCCGCCGACGGCATGGAGAAAATGAAGTACGACATGGGGGGCGGCGCCGCCGTGATTGGGGCCATGCAGGCGATCGCGCAGCTCAAGCCCGCCGTTACCGTGACAGCCTTGATCCCCACCGTCGAGAATATGCCCGGCAGCCGCGCTCAGCGCCCCGGCGACATCGTCACCAGCATGGCCGGCAAAACCATCGAAGTGATCAATACCGACGCGGAAGGAAGCCTCATCCTGATCGATGCGCTCACCTACGCCGCCCGGCTGGGCTGCACGCACTTAGTGGATGCAGCCACGCTCACAGGGTCCGTGGTAGTGGCGCTCGGCACGCTGCGCTCAGGCGCTTTCACCAATAACGAAGCGTTTCTGGCCAAGGTGCTCGACGCGTCCCAGGCTGAAGGGGAACGCCTCTGGCAGCTCCCGCTCGACGATGAATATAAGGAGCAGATCCAAAGCCCCTTCGCCGACCTCCAAAACGTCGGCGGCAGGCCGGCGGGATCTATCACCGCGGCGATGTTCTTGCGCGAATTCGTCGGCGAGACCCCCTGGGTGCATCTGGATATCGCCGGCACCGCCTGGCTGGACGACAACAAGCCCTATATGTCAAAAGGCCCGACGGGTTTCGGCGCCCGAACATTCACGCGCCTGGCCACGAACTGGTAGCGGAGCGGGGCAGGCTTCAGCCCCCGCATTTGTGTCATCATCCGAAAAGTGCCCGAAACCGACCCTTCGCTCTACAACGAAGACTTGGCTCCCATCCCGCTCTCGCGCCGCACCTGGGGGCTCTACAACTACGCATCGCTCTGGGTCGCGATGTCCGTCTGCATCCCCACCTACATGCTGGCGTCCGGCCTGATCACGGGCGGAATGAACTGGAAGCAAGCCATTGGGACCATCTTGCTCGGAAACCTGATCGTCTTGATCCCGATGCTGCTCAACGCTGATGCGGGTACCCGCTATGGGATCCCGTTCCCCGTTTTCGTACGCGCATCCTTCGGAGTCCGTGGCGCCAACGTCCCCGCCGTGCTGCGCGCCCTGGTAGCTTGCGGCTGGTTCGGAATTCAAACCTGGATCGGCGGCCAAGCCATCTATTCCATGCTCCGAATACTCTGGCCCGCCTTCGGCGATGTCTCCGGAGGCGTCTGGATCTGCTTTCTGGCTTTCTGGGCGCTGAACATGGCCGTGATCTGGCGCGGTATTGAAACCATCAAGATCCTGGAAGGCATCGGCGCGCCATTCATGCTCGCGATCGGCTTGCTGCTGCTGTGGTGGATCACCGGTAAGGCCGGCGGATTCGGCCCCGTTCTCAGCGCGCCCAGCAAATTCCATACCACGGGCGAGTTTCTGCGATTCTTCGTCCCATCGCTCACAGGGATGGTGGGATTCTGGGCCACGGTCGCGCTCAATATTCCCGACTTTACGCGTTATGCCAAATCGCAGCGGGATCAGATGCTGGGCCAGGCCATCGGACTACCCACCGCCATGACACTCTATTAGTTCATCGGCGTCGCAGTCACGTCGGCATCGGTAGTGCTGTTCGGTGAAGCCATCTGGGATCCGGTAGCGCTGCTGGGCCGTTTCCACCAGCCCGTGGTCGCATTCATCGCCCTCATCGCGCTGCTGATCGCGACCCTTAACACCAACGTCGCCGCGAACGTCGTCTCGCCCTCGAACGATTTCTCGAACCTCAGCCCCCGCCACATCAGCTTCCGTACGGGCGGCCTGATCACCGGCTGCCTGGGTATCGCGATGATGCCGTGGAAAATGCTGGGCGATTACAGCGCGTACATTTTCGGATGGCTGGTTGGATACTCAGGTTTGCTCGGGCCCATCGCCGGCGTGATGATTGCCGATTATTTCGTGGTTCGCCACCGCGAGCTGGCGGTAGCCGACCTTTACCGCCGCAACGGCGTTTACGAATTCACCAACGGAGTGAACTATCGCGGTCTGGCGGCCTTAGCGCTCGGAATCGCCATCGCTTTGCTGGGCCTGGTGGTGCCACCGGTGCGCTGGCTCTACGATTACGCGTGGTTCGTCGGCTTCGGCGTATCCGCCGCCGTCTATGTCATCCTGATGAAGCAGGCTGCCTCAAGAGAGAAAATATGATTGCTACAGAGACCGCTGTTCAAACCGTGAGTTTTTACATCAACGGCAAGTGGGAAGATCGTCCCGGCCGCACGTCGATGCCGGTGACCAATCCCGCGACGGGCGAGGTGATCGCGAACGTCGGTTACGCCGATGCCGCCGATGCCGATCGCGTGGTTCAGGCCGCTCATGCCGCATTTCTGCGCTGGCGCGACGTGCCGGTGGTGGACCGCGTCCAGGCGCTCTACCGCTACAAAGCTCTGCTCGACGCGAACCACAATGAGCTGGCCCGCGTCCTCACTCGCGAGAACGGGAAGACCGCTGAAGATGCCCGGATGGAGGTCCGCCGGGCCATCCAGATGGTGGAGTTCGCCTGCGGCATGCCAAGCCTCATGATGGGCGATTCGCTGAACGATGTTTCTCCGGGCATCGATTGCAAGACTATCCGCCAGCCGCTGGGCGTCTGCGTCGGGATCACGCCCTTCAACTTCCCAGCCATGGTCCCCATGTGGATGTTCCCGTTCGCCATCGCCTGCGGCAACAGCTTCATCTTGAAACCATCGGAGAAGGTTCCGATGACGCCATCGTTCGCCACCGAGCTGCTGCATCAAGCCGGACTCCCGGATGGCGTGTTCAATCTGATCCACGGCGATAAGGTAGCTGTGGACGCCCTGCTGCAGCATCCGCTAGTGAAGGCGGTCTCTTTCGTGGGATCCACACCGGTGGCGAAATACATCTACGAGACTTCGGCGAAGGCCGGCAAGCGCGTGCAGGCGCTGGGAGGCGCCAAGAATCACCTGGTGGTGATGCCCGACGCCGACCTGCCGAAAACCGTGGAAGCCATCCTGAGCTCAGCCTTCGGCGCGGCCGGCGAGCGCTGCCTTGCCGGCAGCATCCTGGTTCCCGTCGGCGATGCGGCCGAGCCGCTGCTCAAGCTGCTGGTGGAAAAGACCAAGGCCCTCTCGGTCGGCGACGGCGAGCAGCCAGGCACCGACATGGGCCCGCTGGTCACCGCCGATCACTGCCGCAAAGTCTCCAGCTATATCGACAAAGGGGTGGCCGAAGGCGCGGTCCCGCTGTGCGACGGCCGCAAGCCGAATGCGGGGAATGGCTTCTTCCTCGGCCCGACGATCTTCGATCAGGTCCGCCCCGACATGACCATCGCGAAGGAAGAAATCTTCGGCCCGGTACTCTCGGTGATCCGCGTAAAGACGCTGGCCGATGCGATCGAGCTGGTCAACAACTGCCCATTCGGCAACACGACGTCAATCTTCACCGGCGACGGCAAGGCCGCCCGCGAATACTCATCCCGCGTGGACGTCGGTATGGTGGGCGTAAACATCGGCGTGGCCGCCCCCATGGCCTTCTTCCCCTTCGCCGGCTGGAAAGCGTCGTTCTTCGGCGACCTCCACGCCCACGGCAAGGATGCCATCGGGTTTTACACGGAACAAAAGGTGCTGATGACGCGCTGGTTCTGAACCAGGGCGCTCGGAGCTTACAGCTGCTTACAGAGCCGCGTCCAAGCCCTCAGACGTGCTGGAGCAGATCTCATGTGCACCCAGAAATGCAATCAGAAGGCATTTTGGCTTGGCGCCGGACAGGCGTTCCATTGGGACAAAGCGCGGGCAGTTGTGGACGCAATAGAGGGCATGAACTCATTGCGCGTCAGATAAATCGAACTCCGCGGGTTCAGCGCCCCCAATCCATCCGCATCACAACGCCCCGGGACTTCTCCGGCAACTCCCCATACAGTTTCGTGAACGCCGCATTCGTCCAGCCGAACCCCACCACATTCGTCTTATACCCAAATCCAATCGCGCTCACATCCGAACTCCGCTTCACTACGTCGAACTTCTCCACGATAGTATGCGTCTTCAAAAACTCCTGCAGGATCATCGACAGGAACTTCCCCGTGAGCCGGTCCGCTTCCGCGTCGTAGCCGTACCGCCGCAGGCCTTGTACCGCGATAATCTCCAGAGGCGCCCACCCGAACGGCGCATCCCACTGGTTGCCGGTCTGCACGGTGCTGGTTTCGAGGCCGCCGGGCTTCTCGAATTTCCCGAGATTGGCCACTACCCGGGCAGCCTGCTGCTTGCTCGCCAAGCCGGCCCACAGCGGATAGAACGTCGATAGATACGGATATTGCCGCCGCTTCCCGGTCTGAAGGTTGTAATCGTAGAACAAGCCGTCGCGCTCATCCCAGAGCAGCTCATTCATCTTGCGGGCCCGCGTTTCCGCGCGCTGCCGCCACGCTCCGGCCTCGCCGGGCCTGCCCGCCTCGGTCAGGATCTCGGC
>JAYTVY010000669.1:0-5777 GCA_043743755.1 Bryobacterales bacterium
AACGAAAAGGACGGCGGCGATCTGCCGGCGAACGCGATTCTCTCCCCGGCTCAACTGCTGATACCGGCCCTTCCGCAGCGCCTGGACAGGATCGGCTCCGGCGGCGGAACGGGCCGGGATCCAGGCCGCGATCACGCTGGTGACCACGCCCAGCGCCACGGCGATCAGCATCAGCGCGGGACTGGTGGAGATTTCCTCGGCCTTCTGCGCGACGCCGTAGACTTCGCCCAGCAAGCCCCCGATATAACCGGTTAGCCCGCGCGCGATGAGCATGCCCAGCAGCAGTCCCGCTCCCGATCCGGCGAGGCCCGCCACCACGCTTTCGCCCAGAAACAGATTTCGGATCTGCCCGCGCGTGGCGCCTAGCGCCCGAAGAATCCCGATCTCATTGCGCCGCTGCGTTACCGCGATTTGAAACGTGTTGTAGATGATGAACATCCCGATGAAGAGCGCGAATGCGCTGGTGATATCGGCGGTGAGCGAATAAATTCGCGACATCGCCTCAAACTGCTGGCCGCGGGCGCCGGGAGCCTGCACCTCATAGCCTTCACCTGCCACGGTTCTCAATTTCGCCGCCGCCTCTTCCACCCGGACTCCGTCTTTCAGCGTGAGATCGATCCGGTCGAATTTTCGCCCGCGCCCGAAGACCTTCTGGGCGGCGTAAATGTCCATCACGGCCAGATTGCCCCCGAACGCGGCGGTGAGGCCTCCCGACTTCATGATTCCGCGCACCACGAAGGATTTCTCGCCCAGCATGGTGTTCATCGGAATGCGGGCGCCGGCGCTCAATCCGTTCTGACGCGCGAACGAATCGGTGACCACGATGGAATCCGGCTGAGCCAGAAACATCAATGGATCGTCAATGACGTTATCGCCGCCGGCCTGGATGTCATAATCGCGCAGGCTGCGATCGCCGGTCATGTCCACGCCGAGGATGAGAAGACTGCCTTGTCCTTTCAAGCCGGTAGTGGCCACGGCCTCGATCACCGGAACGGCTACACGCACCTCGGGCAGCGCCTGTAGCCGCTCCAGCACTTCTTCGGGAAATCCGGTTTCACCTGAGGTGATCTGCAATTGCGTGGCGCCGGCGATGCGATCCACGGTTTGATGAAATGCGTACAGCACGCTTTGATTGGCCGTGTGCATGCCGACGAAGACCGCTACTCCCAGCACGATGCCGGCCACCGTTAGCAGCCAGCGCGGCAGATGCTTGCGCACGTACGGCCAGCTGATCAGCCGCAGCAGGATCACGCGCGCACCACATTGGCTCCCGCGCGATCTTCCACCACCGCGCCATCCAGCAGCGCGACAATGCGCGGGCAGCTCTCGGCCACGTTGCGATCATGCGTGACAATCAGCACCGTCGCGCCCAAACGCCGGTGCACATCGCGAATCAGCTCCAGAATTTCGGCTCCGGTGTGTGTGTCCAGGTTGCCGGTGGGTTCGTCGGCCAGTACAATCGGCGGATAAATAGACAGTGCGCGGGCAATGGCCACGCGCTGGCGTTCGCCGCCCGAGAGTTCTTCGGGCAGATGTTCCAGCCGCTGTCCCAGGCCCACCAGGTCCAGCAGCTCACGCGCGCGCTCATCGATCTTCTTGCGCGGCCAGCCACGCAGATGCAGCGGGATGGACACATTTTCGAGCGCGGACAGCGTAGGCAGCAGATTGAAAAATTGAAAAATGAACCCGATCTTGTCGCGCCGGACTCTGGTCAGGGCATCGTCGGAAAGGCCGCCCAGCCGCAAGCCATCGATTTCGATCTGGCCCGAAGTGGGATGGTCCAGCCCGCCAATCAGATTGAGCAGAGTCGACTTCCCCGACCCCGATGGGCCCACGATGGACACCATCTCGCCGCGTTCGATGCTCAGGCTGAGATCCGCCAGCGCGGTTACCTGCCGCTTTCCTTCGAATGTCTTGTGAATTCCAGCGAGCTTGATCACTATTGGTTATGATGACTGAGCGCCGTCCTCCGGCGCATAACTTCGAATGCGAATTGGAATCGATGCCGGCGGGACGTTTACAGACTTCATTGTAGCCAGCGATGACGGCTCGCTCGAGACCTTCAAGCTGCGTTCGAACCCGCGCGATCCGGCGGCGGTGATTCTAGAAGGCCTCCATCGAGCCGCGGGCGGCCGCAAACGGGCGGTGGAGGTGGTCCATGGGTCCACGGTGGCTACGAATGCGCTGCTGGAGCGCAAAGGCGCCCGGACCGCATTGGTGACCACAGCCGGATTCGAGGACGTGATCCAAATCGGCCGTCAGAATCGGGCCGAGTTGTACAATTTGACTCCGCTGCCGCGCGTCCAGCTGGTGCCGCCGGCGCTGCGGTTCGGGGTCCACGAGCGCGTTTATTTTGACGGAACCATCGCCCAGCGCCCCACGGCGCGCGAGCTTGCGGCACTCAAGGCGCGGCTGAAACGCGCCGGGGTGGAAGCGGTGGCCATTTGCTTCCTGCACGCCTACAGCACTCCGGACAACGAGGTGTCGGTAGCGGCTGCGCTTCAGGGCGTGGGCTACGTCTGCGCCTCGCACGATGTTTGTCCCGAATTTCGCGAATATGAGCGGACTTCCACCACCGCGATCAACGCCTACGTCGGCCCATTGATGGACCGTTACCTCGCGCGCCTGGAAGCCGCCACGCGTCATCGAATTTACATCATGCAGTCAAACGGCGGATTCATGAGCACTACCCAGGCACGCCGCCATGCGGTTCGAACCGTGCTCTCGGGACCCGCGGGCGGCGTGATCGGCGCAGTGGAGAGCGGCCGCAATTCCGGCTACCAACGCATCCTCGGTTTCGATATGGGCGGCACTTCCACCGATGTCAGCCTGGCCGATGGCGGCGTGCGTGAGACCATCGAAGCGTCCATCGACGGTTTTCCGCTCCGGGTTCCGATGCTGGATATTCATACCGTGGGCGCGGGCGGCGGCTCCATCGCGCGGGTGGATGAAGGCGGCTTGCTGCGCGTGGGGCCCGAGAGCGCCGGCGCCGATCCCGGCCCCGCGTGCTACGGCAGCGGCCACCAGGCGACGGTGACGGATGCGCACGTGGTGCTGGGCCGCATCGCCGCCGAGCAGTTGGTGGGCGGACAGATGCACCTCGACGTGGAGCGCGCGTATGCCGCCGTGGGCCGCATCGCTCGCGCGTTGAAGCTGGATGTAGTGGGCGCGGCTGCCGGTATTCTGCGGGTGGCGAACGCCAACATGGAGCGTGCCATCCGTCTGGTGTCGCTCGAGCGCGGACACGACCCTCGCGATTTCGCCTTGGTGGCGTTCGGCGGATGCGGCGGCCTGCATGCTTGCGAAATCGCCGCGGAGCTGGGAATCCGCACAGTGCTCGTCCCCGAATTCGCCGGCGCTCTTTCCGCGCTGGGCATGTTGCTCGCCGATAACGTCCGCGACTACGCGATTGGCGTTTTGAACCGCTCGGATTATGAGCGCCAGTACAAACGTCTGGAGCGAAAAGCACGCGGCGATTTGTCCCGCGCCGCGGACATCCGCTACGCCGGCCAAAGCTACGAGCTCACCGTTCCCTGGAACCCCGCCGATCCCGGTGCGTCCTTCCACCGCGAGCACGAGCGCGTCTACGGCTACTCCGACCCAGCCCGCCCAATCGAAGTGGTAGCGTTGCGCGTGCGTGCCCGAATCGTGGTGGAAAAGCCCGTCTTGAAGCGCGTCAAGCGGCGAGCCCAGTCAGCGTCGACGCGCCGAATCTACAGCGCCGGCGCCTGGCACAACACCGCGGTGCTAACCCGTGGCACAGGACCATACCCCACAGGCCCCGCCCTCATCGTGGATTACGGCTCCACCACGCTCGTCCCGCCCGGCTGGACGTGGACGCTGGATAAGTCGGGCACGCTGGTTGTGGGGCACTAGACAACGCGGCCTCTTAAATCGTAAAGTCCAATTCATGACTTGTCTCGCTCTTCTGTTGCTCCTGGCCGCCCCCCTCTTCGCCGAAGACGACCTTGCTCGCGCCCGCCGCATCAACGCAGAGGCCATCGGCATCGACACCCACATCGACACCGCACAGCGCGTGCTCATGAACGGCGTCGACCTCGGGCAGCGCCTGCCCGACGGTCAGATCGATATTCCGCGCCTGCTCGAAGGCGGCATGCACGCCCCTTTCTTCGCGCTCTGGGTCCCGACTTATTTTCACGGCGCGGAAGCGGTCCGCCGCACGCTCGATCTTCGGGACGCCATGCAGACCGTGTTTGACAAATATCCCGACCGGATCCAGCTGGCCACCACCGCCGCCGATGTGGAGCGCATCGCGCGCTCGGGCAAGATCGCCGCCGTGCTCTCACTGGAAGGCGGACACCAGATCGCCGACGACCTGCACGTGCTGCGCATGTACCAGCGCATGGGCATTCGCGCCATGACGCTGACGCATTTCCGCAATAACAACTGGGCTGATTCTTCCACTGACCAGCCGGCTCACAATGGGCTCACCGAATTCGGAAAGGAGGTGGTGCGCGAGATGAATCGGATCGGAATGCTGGTGGACATCTCGCATGTCTCCGATAAAACCTTCTTCGATGTCCTCGCCGTTACCAGCAAGCCCGTCATCGCATCGCATTCGTCGTGCCGCGCGCTCGCGCCCATCCCGCGCAATATGACCGACGACATGCTCCGCGCGCTGGCCAAGAACGGCGGTGTGGCGGGAATCAACTTCGGCGCTGGTTTTCTCAATGCCAAGGACGCCGCCAGCACCATGGCCAGCATTTCGCGTATGAAATCGGCCGAGCCCAACCTTACCGGCAAGGCGCTTGACGATTATGCTTTTGAGGACAACCTCAAGGAGAACCTGGGCCATGCCGCGCTGAAGAACGCGACGCTCGAGGACGCGGTGGCGCACATCGACCACATCGTAAAGATAGCGGGAATCGACCATGTCGGCATCGGCAGCGATTATGATGGAATCCCCGATGTCGCGCGCGGCCTGGAGGACGTTTCCAAGATGCCGTACCTCACCCTGGCGCTGCTGAAGAAGGGCTACAGCGAGAGCGACGTGAAAAAAATCATGGGCGGGAATTTCTTGCGCGTGATGAAAGCGGCCATCGGAAAATGACCCCGGAGCCGGAACTTAAACGAACGTTGGGTCCGGTCGCGCTGGTAACTCTGGGTATCGGCGCAGTCATCGGCGCGGGCATCTTCACTCTGACGGGCGTCGCCGCCGCCACGCGCTCCGGACCGGCGATTGTCATTTCTTTCGTCTTCGCCGCCATTGGCTGCGCCCTGGCAGGCCTCTGCTACAGCGAATTCGCTACGCTTATTCCGAAAGCCGGCAGCGCCTACACCTACGCGCGCGAAACCATGGGCGAGTTTCTCGGGTGGGTGATCGGCTGGGACCTCATTCTGGAATATGCGGTGGGCGCCGCCACTGTCTCCATCGGGTGGTCGCAAACCTTGATCGCACTGCTCGATATGCTCGGTATCCACCTCCCGCCCGCCTTGATTGCATCGCCTTTTCAGCCGGTGGTTCTCTCTAGTGGACAGACCATACACGGCATCGCAAACTTGCCCGCGGTGATGATCGTGGTGCTGATATCGCTGCTGTTAATTCGCGGCATTCAGGAATCGGCGCTAGCGAATTCCGTGATGGTGATCGTAAAGGTTTCGGTAGTGCTGGTGTTCATCGCCATCGGCTGGTCCTATATCAACCCGGCAAACGTCACGCCCTTGATACCCCCGAATACCGGCACGTTCGGTTCCTTCGGATGGAGCGGAATCCTGCGGGGCGGAGGCATGATCTTCTTCGCCTACATCGGCTTCGA
>JAYTVY010000670.1:0-4636 GCA_043743755.1 Bryobacterales bacterium
CCACGACACCCGACCACCAAAGCCAGTCTTTTGAACCCCTTACCCCCCCCGCACCCTCCCCCAACCCCGCCGTCCCCGATAAATCCGACCACCGCCCTCAAAAAGAAGCTGTGGAATGAAACATCCTGTGCTACCTTTGTTGTTTGTGTGCGGCGCGCTGGCTGCCGGGGCCCCTGCCCCACGGCCCGCCCCCGGCTCCAAGCCAGTCCCGGAAGCCCTTGTCCGTGTTGAGGGTAGCGTGGAAGCGATGGGTTCGATTTACACCATTGCGGCATATGGCGAGGATCGCCGGCAACTGGAAACCGCCGTGGCACAGGCCCTCGAGGAGGCCCGCAGACTCGACCAGATGCTGTCCAATTACCAATCCGATAGCGAGTGGAGCCAAGTGAATCGTCTGGCGGCCAACCGGCCCGTGCACGTCTCAGAGGAGCTCTTCCATCTGCTGTCGGCCTGTGTTCAGTACAGCCGCGAAAGCGAGGGCACGTTCGATATCACGGTGGGCCCGTTGATGAAGGTGTGGGGATTCTACAAGGGCACCGGCCATCTGCCGCATCGCGCCGAAGTTCGGGGCGCGCTGGGCCACGTTGGCTACCAGAACATCCTGCTGGATGCAGCCGCCAAGACCGTCAAATTCGCCCGCGAAGGCGTGGAGATGGACCCGGGTGGTATCGGCAAGGGCTACGCCGTGGACCGCATGGCCGATCTGCTGCGCCAGAGCGGCGTGCGCCGCGCGCTGGTATCGGCGGCCGGATCCAGTATTTACGCCATCGGAACGCCGCCCGGACTGCCGGGCTGGTCCACGAACATCAAAAACCCGAAGGATACGTCTCGCTCCGTCGCCACTGTCTGGCTGAAGGACGAGTCGATGTCCACATCCGGTAACTACGAAAAGTTCTTCCATGCCGAGGGACGGCTTTACAGCCACATCATGGATCCCAGGACGGGTTATCCGTCCATGGGCATGCTGTCCACCTCGGTCGTCGCGCCCAGGACCATTGACAGTGAAGCCTGGGCGAAACCGTATTACATTCAGGGCCGCCAGTGGGCGGCTAAACACAAGAAGAAAGATGTGCGCGTGTTCTTCTGCGAGGACAAACCGGGGGCCCCATGCGAATGGCTTCAATGAACAGCCGCTTTTTGGATGCTTGCCGCCGCCGGCCCACCGATGTACGGCCGGTCTGGTTCATGCGGCAAGCCGGACGATACATGAAACAGTATCGGGAGATCCGCGCCAAGGCCGGGATCCTGGAAATCTGCAAGCGGCCAGACCTGGCGGCGCAAGTGACGCTGCAGCCCGTCGAAATACTGGACGTGGATGCCGCCATTATTTTCGCGGACCTGCTGCTGCCGGTGGAGCCGATGGGCCTCAAGCTCAAGTTTCTGCCCGGCGAAGGACCGCACATCGACAATCCAGTGCGCACATCGTCGGATGTGGACAGCCTGTCCATTTCGAACACCGACGATCTGGCGTACGTTAGTGAAGCGATCCAACTGGTGGTGCGCCAGCTCGCCGGCCGCGTGCCGGTGGTGGGATTCGTGGGCGCGCCGTTTACGCTGGCCAGCTACATGATCGAAGGCGGGCCATCCAAGAATTTCCTGCGCACGAAGCAGATGATGTACAAGGATGAGACCTTGTGGCGCCGCCTGATGGGCAAGCTGGTGGATGTGCTGGGCCCCTTCGGGATCGCTCAGGTGGCCGCCGGCGCGCGCGCGATTCAGGTTTTCGATAGCTGGGTAGGCGCGCTGGGACCGGACGATTATGTTCGCTACGTCGCTCCGTACTCTCGCGCGTTGATTGAGCGGCTGCGGTCGGCCAGCGTGCCGGTGATTCATTTTGGCACGGGCGCGGCCGGATTCTTCCGCGAGTTGCACGCCGCCGGCGGCGACGTGATGGGCGTCGACTGGCGCATCAACATCGATCAGGCCTGGATGGACATCAGCTATCGCTCGGCCGTGCAGGGCAATCTCGATCCCGCGGTGCTTTTCGCGCCGCTTCCCGAGATAAAGATGCGCGTGCATGAGCTGCTTAAACGCACCGGCTCGCGTCCCGGCCACATTTTCAATCTCGGCCATGGCATCCTGCCGGAAACGCCCGTGGATCATGTCCGGGCCGTCGTGGATTTTGTCCGCGAATTCCGGATTTAGAAATTGTCCGGTACGCTCATCGTCGGCGGCGGCATCGCCGGACTGTCCGCGGCCTGGCAGCTTGCCAGGGCCGGAATAGAGGCGACGATTATCGAGAAGCGCTCCGAGCCCGGCGGCGTCATTCGCACCGAGCGCCGCGACGGCTGCATTCTCGAAGCCGGTCCCGACAGCTTCCTGGCGGTCAAGCCCGAGGCGTTGGATCTGATTCGAGAAGCAGGCCTCGAAGATCAGGTGATCGGCTCCAATGACGACAGGCGAGTCACGTATATTTTGAAACGCGGCAAGCTGGTCCCTTTGCCGGATGGGTTGATGATGATGGTGCCCACCAAAATCCTGCCGATGGTGAAGACCTCACTGGTCGGCTGGCGCACCAAGATCCGCATGGGATTCGAATACCTCCGGCGTCCAGGAGATCCGCGGCCGGACCGCTCGGTCCATGATTTCCTGCTCGATCATTACGGAGAAGAGGCCGTCGATTATCTGGCTGAACCGCTCTTGGCGGGCGTCTACGGGGGCGATCCGAAGCAGCTCAGCGCGCCCAGCGTCCTTGCGCGGTTCGTCGAGATCGAGAACAAATATGGCAGCCTCACGCGCGGTACGCTAGCCACCGCAACGGCCAATGGGCGCGCCCGCGGTGGATCTATATTCAAGACGCTGAAGGGCGGGTTAGGCACGCTGGTTGACGCTATCTCGAGGGGCCGCACAATGGTCCACGGAACCGCCGAGGCGGTGGAACGCACGGCGGACGGATATCGAGTCCGTGTCAACGGAGACTGGCTTCAAGGAGAATCCCTTATTGTTGCCACTCCGGCTCACGTCACCGCGGGTCTGCTCCAGCCAGTCGATGGCGAGTTGGCCGATCTGCTCTCGGCTATCCCGTACAACTCCTCGACTATATTGACTCTCGCCTTCCGCATAGCCGACCTCGAAACTCCGCCGCATGGTTTCGGTTTCTTGATCCCCAAACGCGAGCGGCGCCGGCTGGCAGCGGCCACGTGGGTTCAGAATAAGTTCGATCACCGCGCTCCGGCCGGCATCGCGCTGCTGCGCTGCTTCCTGGGCGGGAGCGCGCTGAATGAATCCGACGAATTGCTGGTGGAAATCGCGCGTGAAGAGGTCCGCCGGATCCTGGGCATCACGGCCGCTCCGATATTCCACAATCTCAACCGTTGGCCCAATGCGATGGCACAGTACATCGTAGGCCATGCCCGGCGCATTGCGGAGATCGAAGCGCGCCGGCGTGCGATTCCAGGCCTTTGCCTGGCCGGGAATGCATACCAAGGCATAGGCATCCCCGATTGCATCCGTACGGGCAAACAGGCCGCACAGACTGTAGCCGCAACCTGTCTGCGCGCACAAACGTCTTACTAATGCGCCGACAACTTCTAATGCGCCACCTCTTTTTTGGACTCATCCTGGCCGCCGCACCCGCGGCCCACGCTGCCGCCGATCCCGCGCTTCTCGAACAAGGGTTCCGCCAGATGTACAATCTGCAGTTCGATCAGGCGCATCAGACTTTCGCGCAATACCAGCAGCTCAGCGGCGACGATCCGCTGGGTCCGGTCTCGGATGCGGCTGCGTGGCTCTTCGCGGAGTTCGACCGCTTGCATATCCTCCAGTCCGAATTGTTCATCGACGACGACACTTTTAACCACCGCTCGAAGCCGCATGCCGACCCGGCGGTGAAGCAGAAGTTCGAAGCCGCGCTGGCTAAGAGCCAGCAGCTTTCGGATCGTATTCTGGCGCATTCGCCGCACGATCAGAACGCGACCTTCGCCGTGGTGCTGCGCATGGGACTGCATGCCGATTATCTGGCGATGATCGAGAAGCGCAGCCTTGCGGCGCTGTCGGAAATGAAAGTGGGACGGGCGATGGCCGAATCGCTGGTGGCCAGCGATCCGAAATATGCCGACGCCTACCTGGCGATCGGCGTTGAGAATTATTTGTTGAGCCTGAAAGCCGCGCCCATCCGGTGGGTTTTGCATCTGGGCGGGGCGCAGACCGATGCGCAGGTGGGCATCCAGAAGCTGAAGCTGACCGCGGCGAACGGGAGGTACTTGCGACCTTATGCGCGGCTGCTGTTGGCGGTAGCGGCGTTGCGCGCGAAGGATCGCGCGGGCGCGAAAGAGCTGCTGTCGGGCCTGATGCGCGAATTCCCGGCGAACCATTTGTACGCTGAAGAACTGGCCAGACTGAAGTAGGCGCAACCAGACCCACGCGTCCTGGAGTGCTAAACTTTGTCCGTGCCCGCCGCTGTGATGAAGCAGGTCTGGCCGCGCGCGGAAGTGTGCCGCTGGCTTCGTGTTTCCGAACGCCAGCTCAAAAGCTGGGAGAGACAGGGACTGCTCGTCCCGGCGCAGTCCTTTGGCTTCTCCGAGATGATCGCCCTTCGGACTCTGGTCGGCCTGCGCGACAACAAGATTTCTCCCGCGAAGATCCGCGCCGCCTTGACCGCCCTGCGCGCGCACCTGGGTGACGGACGAAATCCGCT
>JAYTVY010000671.1:0-6955 GCA_043743755.1 Bryobacterales bacterium
GTCCCCCGGATCCCGCCTGCAACCCGTACCTCGGTTTTGCGGCCATGATGATGGCCGGTCTCGATGGCATCCTCCACAAAATCTCCCCCGGCGAACCGCTCGACAAGGATATCTACGACCTCTCGCCCGAGGAAATGAAGAATGTGCCGTCGATGCCGGGTTCGCTGGAGGAAGCGTTGACGTGCATGGAGGACGATCACGCTTTCATGCTGAAAGGCGATGTCTTCACCGAGGAACTGATCGAGACTTTCATCCACTACAAGCGCAAGAGCGAGGCGGACGCGGTCAGGCTGCGCCCGCATCCGTACGAGTTCGCTTTGTACTACGACATCTAGGGGGTGGGGGGCCGGCAATATTCGCAGCGTTCGGCAGCCCGCAGCCGGACGAAGTCCCGCGTCGCCGTATCCGTTTGCTAGTGAGTTTTAGAGTCCAGTTGCTGCCGCGCTTTGAGCTTGAGGATCGAGATGAAATCCGCTGCGTTGACCAGGGCTTCATATTCCAAGCGTTCGTCATCGGAAAGGGCGCCGTCGTTAGCCCGCTCAGCCAGCGCATCGATTCGTTCCTGAACCGGTGTGGCAACCTGCAACTCGACCACCCGGCGCGCGGATTCAACGTCTAGACAGCGGCTCAAGGGCTCCAGGAGGCCATCCAGGCCATTTGCGGCGCTCATGTCCCTACGCTAGCACGGAATGCCGAGCATGGAGGCAGCATTTAAACTAAGCTACTCCAGCTGGCCCACAATCTCCTCCGCAATCGCCAGCGACGCCGTAGCCGCCGGACTGGGTGCGTTCAGCACATGCAGCGCACCCGGCTGCCGGGCAAATTCAAAGTCCTGCAGGATCTCTCCGCCCGGACCCACGGCCTGTGCCCTTACTCCCGCGCCGCCCTCCTCCAGATCCTCCTGGCGAATCTCAGGAACCAGCCGCTGCAGTGAGCGGCAGAACAGCTCTTTGCTGAAGGAGCGCCGCAGTTCCGCCCAGCACATCGCCGGATATTTGGCGAGAAAACGCCACAGCCCTGGATACGCCAGCGCATCCGCGAGATCCCGCAGGTTGATATCGGACTTGCGGTAGCCCTCGCGCGCGAACGCGAGCACCGCGTTGGGTCCGGCCTCCACTCCGCCGTGGATCAGACGGGTGTAGTGGACGCCCAGAAATGGAAAGCGCGGATCGGGCACCGGGTAGATCAGATTGCGGACCAGGCACTGTCGCGCGGGCTTGAGCTTGTAATACTCGCCGCGAAACGGAACGATGCGGAGACGGCGCCGCAGGCCGGCCAGCGCGGCGATGCGGTCCGAATGCAGCCCGGCACAGTTGATCAGCAGATCCGCTTCAAAATCGCCGGCGGTGGTGTGAGCTATCCAGGCGCTCCCGGCGAACCGCAGCTTACGAACCTCGGCGCCGGTGACCACGCGGCCGCGGATCAGCGACGCCAGCGTCTGACAGACGCGCGGGTAATCGACAATGCCTTCTTCTGGAACGCGAATGGCGGCGACGCCGGCGACGTGCGGCTCGATCTCCCGCATCCTGCCGGGGTCCAGCAGCTCCAGCCCGGTGAGGCCGTTGGCTTGCCCGCGCTGGAACAGGTCATGCAGCCTGGGCAGCTCGTCCGGCGTCACCGCCACCACCAGTTTTCCGCAGATCTCATGCGGGATCGCATGCTCGCGGCAAAATTCCACCATTTGCCGGATTCCGCGCACCGCCAGCCGGGCCTTAGTGGAGCCGGGTTTGTAATAAAGACCCGCATGCAGCACGCCGCTGTTGTGTCCGGATTGGTGGCGTCCCACGCCGGGCTCCTTTTCGAGCAGGACGATGCCGGCCGAGGGATATCGCTGTCCCAGACGCCAGGCGGTGGCCAAGCCGACGATGCCGCCGCCGATTACCAGGATGTTATTGGGAGTCAATGCTCATCGTACCGGAATCGCCGTGAGACTAAGGCGGTTCGTCCCGCACCTTATTAAGGGTGTAGCACTTTACCCGATTGTGAGGCTCTACCGAAGAGCAGATGATCGGACCAGGGAAAGCGTCTTGAGGGTCTTGCGGATAGCGATGACGTTGTGGCTGGCCGGCGCAGTCCGGTCGAATTTGTATGCGCAGCCCAGCGTGCTGACGTGGCATAACGACAACGCGCGCACCGGACAGAATTTGCAAGAGACGGCGCTGACGCCGGCCAATGTGAACGCCTCCACTTTCGGAAGGCTCTTCACGCTGTCAGTGGACGGCAAGGTGGACGCTCAGCCGCTTTACGTTCCCAGCCTGGCGATTCCGGGGCAGGGCACTCACAATGTGCTGCTTGTCGCCACTGAGCACGACAGCGTCTACGCTTTTGACGCCGACACCGGAACGCCGCTCTGGCACGTGTCGATGCTGGTTGGTGGAGAAGCGGTTTCCGACGATCGCGGTTGCGGTCAGGTAACGCCGGAAATCGGGGTCACTTCCACGCCGGTGATCGATCCGCTCATGGGGCCTCACGGAACCATGTATGTGGTTGCGATGTCGAAGAACGGGTCCATCTATCATCAGCGGCTGCATGCGCTGGATCTGACGACGGGCGGGGAGCAGTTTGGCGGGCCGATTGACGTGGCGGCCACCTACCCGAACATTCAAGGTACGATTACCTTCGATCCGAAACAGTACAAGGAACGCGCGGGCCTCGCGCTCTATAACGGCGTGGTGTATACCAGCTGGGCGTCGCATTGCGATTTTCAGCCGTACAGCGCCTGGGTGATCGGCTACAACGAATCCACGCTCAGCCAAACCAGCGTGCTTAACTTGACGCCCAATGGAAGCGAAGGATCGGTGTGGGCGGCGGGGGCGGGCCCGGCCGTGGATTCGAGCGGCAACATTTATCTCCTCATGGCCAATGGAACTTTTGAAACCACCTTGGTCAACGGATTTCCGAACAAGAGCGACTATGGAAACGCATTCGTGAAAATCGCGAGCGGCAACACTTCGGTTGCGGACTATTTCACGATGTCCAATACGGTGAGCGAGTCCAATGCCGATCAGGATCTGGGGTCGGGCGGGGCCATGCTGCTGCCTCCGCTGAACAACTCGCAGGGGCAATCGCGCGATCTGGCCGTCGGCGCCGGAAAGGATCATCACATTTACGTGGTGGACCGTTCGAATATGGGCAAGTTCCTCGTGTCTCCAACCTATCAGGACCTGGCGTCCTCGCTATCGGGTTCGGTATTCTCAAGCCCTGCGTGGTTCAACGGCACGCTGTACTACGGCGCCGTGGGCGATCGCATCAAAGCATTCCCCTTCGCCGGCGGATTGTTCGCAACCACTGCGTCGTCGCAGAGTCCCACCGGCTTTGGATATCCCGGATCCACGCCGTCGATTTCGGCCAACGGAACGGCGAACGGCATCGTGTGGGCCGCCGAAAACGCGAACCCGGCGGTGCTGCACGCTTATGATGCCGCCAATCTTGCCTCCGAGATATACAACTCGAACATGGCCGCGAACAACCGCGATCATTTCGGAGCGGGGAACAAGTTCATCGTGCCCACGGTGGTGAATGGAAAGGTATACGTCGGCGCCACCAACGGCGTGGGCGCTTTCGGATTCCTGTGCGGCACTGCCTCGGTTCCGATACCCGCGAATAACGCGGCCGGGGTGGCGCTCAGCCCCACGCTGAGCTGGACGGCGGCCACCGGGGCCACTTCCTACGATGTCGCGCTGTCCACCGCCAACCCGCCCGGCTTGGTAGCCACGGGTCTCGCGGGCGCCAGTTATCCCGTCACCGGGCCGCTGGCCTCCGGTACCAAATATTACTGGTACGTCGTTACTCACAATTGCTCGGGAGCATCGCAATCGCCGGTCTGGAGTTTCACCACCACGGGCGGCAGCGGCCAGGAGACCGGCTTTGTCGATATGGCCGGAGACACTCAGGGCGGCACAACGCTGGTAACGGGCGCGACGCTTTTTGTGCGTGGGTGGGCGGCGGACACAGCCACCGGCGCGCCGGTACAGAGTGTGACGGTGTTGGTGGATGGAATCGGCGCGGGGAATGCGACGCTCGGAATTTCGCGCCCGGACGTGGCGCAGGCCTATAACCGCAGTGACTTCACCAATAGCGGCTGGAGCTTTCAGATGTCTACCGCCGCGCTGAGCGTGGGGCAGCATGCAGTGACCGCGAGCGCGATGGGCGCCTCCGGTACCGGGCCTTTGACCAGGACCAGAACGGTGACGATCACGATGACCAGCGGCCAGGAGATCGGCTTCGTGGACATGGCGGGCGATGCCCAGGGAGGCGGCACGGTAGCTCAGGCGGGAACGCTGTACGTCCGCGGCTGGGCGGCCGACACGTCCACTGGCGCGCCCGTGCAGACCGTGACGGTGTTGATTGACGGAAACAGCGTGGGCAACGCCACGCTGGGCGGCGCGCGCCCGGATGTCGCCAGCGCTTACAGCCGGAGCGATTACACCAATAGCGGATGGAGCTTCCAGATGTCCGCCGGGACCCTGAGCGTCGGCCCACATTCGGTAACGGCGATGGCCACCGGATCTTCGGGCACCGGCACCTTAACAAGAACCAGGACTGTCAATATCGCCAGCGGCCAGGAGATCGGCTTCGTGGATATGGCCGGAGACGTCCAGGGCGGCGCCACCGTAACGCAGGGTGGGACGCTGTACGTTCGCGGCTGGGCCGCGGACACATCCAGCGGCGCTCCGGTGCAGTCCGTCACGGTTTTTGTGGACGGCAACAGCGTGGGGACGGCCACCCTGGGCGGCTCCCGTCCGGATGTCGCCAGCGCCTACAGCCGCAGTGACTACACCAATAGCGGCTGGACCTTTCAGATGTCCGCCGGAACTCTCAGCGTGGGGCAGCATACCGTCACCGCGATTGCCGCCGGATCGTCCGGCACTGCGATGCTGGTGGGGAGCCGGACCATCAACGTCACCGCCGGACAGGAGATCGGATTCGTGGATATGGCCGGAGACGTACAAGGTGGTATCTCCGTGAGTCAGGGAGGGACACTGTACGTCCGCGGATGGGCGGCCGATACGGTTAGCGGCGCGCCCGTGACCAGCGTGACCGTGTTTATTGACGGAACCAGCCGCGGAAACGCCGCTCTGGGAGTCTCGCGGCCCGACGTTGCCAGCGCCTACAGCCGCAGCGATTTCACGAACAGCGGCTGGAGCTTCCAGATGTCAGCCGCGGGATTGAGTGTGGGCCAACACTCTGTAAGCGCGACCGCTTCGGGCCCCTCTGGGACCGGCACGCTCACTCATACCCAGACGGTCAACATCACGCCCTAAGGTCCCGAAAATCGGGCATTTCGCATGTTGTACTATATTGAGAGCGGTCCACCGCTTCCGATATAGTAATAGATGTCCCTTCATCGCATTCCCCTGGCGCTGGGTGTCGGTATTGTGTTGCTCCAGCTCAACGGTTGGGGGCAAACAGCGCCGGGACTCAAGCTTGACTCCCGCCTGCGCGAGGCGCGGGCCGACTCCGTTGTTCCCGTCTTCATCCAGTTAGTCAATCAACCGCGCGCGGAGATCCAGCGCCGGGTGGAAGAACGCTTCGCCGGCCGCAAGAGCTTCGCCGAGGAGCGCTATGGCCGGGCCGCGCGGCTCCAATTCCTGGTTCCCGGCGAACTGGAATCGGCGGCGGGAGAAGTGGACAGCGTGACGCTCGAGATCCGCCAGACCATCGCCCGTGAGATGTCTGCCGCGGTCCAGTGGGAGCAGGATCTGATAGAGACTTCGCTACGTTCGCTCGGCGCCGTGAACATCCAGCGATTCACCATTCTGAATATGCTCGGCGCCGATATCCCGGCTGCGTCGCTGCCGGCTCTGGAGAGCGATCCCGCGATCGCGAAAATCTGGATGAGCCAGCGGCGTCATACGCACCTGGTCTTCAGCGCTCCCTCGCTAGGCGCGCCGGCATTCTGGGGCAATGCTACGTCGTACACGGGCGCCGGACAGTCGGTGGGCATTGTAGACACAGGCATCTTTGGGGCACACCCGGCGTTTGGCACGAAGTCGCCCCCGGCCAACAGTCACAACTCGATTTCAGGGAGCCCCTGCGCCAATGTGGCGGACAACACGGATACGGTGGATCGTTTTGGCCATGGTTCCCATGTCGCCGGCATTGTGGGCAGCGGCGGAGCTCCAGGCTGGACGCTGTATTACGGAGTCGCTAAGGGGATATCGAACATCTACATGGACAAGGCGGGTTGCCTGCTCCCAGACAATACCGCCAGTTTCTCAGAGTTCGACATCACCAACGGCTTGCAGTGGATCCTTTCGAACACGCCGGCGAAGATTATCAACATGTCGCTGGGAGCGCTGGAGTCGCCACAGCCGGACGACGATTTTTTCGCGAGCTCCATCGATCAGATGGCGCGAGACTCCGATCTTACATTTTCCATTTCAGCGGGTAACGATGGCGCGCAAGGCGCATCCACCGTTGGGTCGCCGGGGATCGCCTACAATATCCTGTCGGTAGCGGCCATGGACGACCATAGCGACACGAATCGCGCGAATGATACTGTCGCCAGTTTCAGCAGCCGCGGACCCACAACCGGGGGGCGCAAGAAGCCCGATATCGCCGCTCCGGGCGCCGGCGGCTCCGGTATTTATTCGGTGGATCATAATTCCAACGGATTCATTCCACTGCAAGGCACTAGCATGGCCGCGCCGCACATCGGCGGAGCCGCCGCGCTGCTGCGGCAAGCCGGCGTCACCAGCTCGCTCGCCATCAAAGCGCTGCTGATCAATTCCACCGGCTCAGCCGCCTGGGACCCGGCCCTCGGCTGGGGCTACGCGAACCTGAACTTTGCTCTCGCTCAGGTCTCGAATACGCTCACAGGCTCCGTTACCAACGGCTTGTTCCGCTTCTACCGCGGACCCACGGGATCGTCCACCGTAACGCTGGTCTGGGATCGCAACCCTGGCGCGACAACCAGCAATCTGGATCTGGCGCTTTATGACCGTTCCGGCGG
>JAYTVY010000672.1:0-2288 GCA_043743755.1 Bryobacterales bacterium
GTTGTTGACGTCATACTTCAATGTGACGGGCCCAATGAGGCGCTCCGGCGGGATGGCAATCCGATCGATCAACGGCGCGATATCCTGGGACGCCATGTAGACGACGCCGCGGATGGAGTATGAGTAATAGAGCATGTCGTGGTCGGCTTCGGTGATGAGGCCATCGCCGAGGCGGCCGCGAAGATTGATGTAATCGCGGCGGCGGCGCTCCCGTTCGTGCGGGTCGCGGCGCAGGCGGAAGAGCAGCCAGATGCCGAACGCGAGTAAGGGCGGAGCCAGTGCGAGGAGCAGGACCACCTTCAGGTTGTCGGTCATCAGGCGAACGGCGGCGGGCGGAGGACCACGGTGTTCTCCAGGACGCCGATCCCCGCGATTTCCACTCGGACGGTGACGCCGGGCTGCAGCGGGCCGACCCCGGGCGGCGTTCCGGTAGCAATTAGATCGCCGGGTTCCAGCGTCATCACGGCGCTGACGAATTCGATGATCACGTCCACGCCGAAGAGCATCTCGCGGACGGAGCCTTCCTGCTTCAACTGGCCGTCGACATAGGTGCGGACCTGGAGGGCATCGTAATCGGCCTCCTCGCGGGGCACTATGCATGGTCCCACGGCGCAGAAAGTATCGAAGCCTTTGCCGCGAGTGAACTGGACATCGCGTTTCTGGATATCGCGAGCGGTGACGTCATTGACGCAGGTGTAGCCGAGGATGAAATCATTCGCATTGCGGCGATGGATGCGGCTGGCGCGCCGGCCGATGACGACGCCGAGCTCGCCCTCAAAATCGACGCGCTCGGAAATCTCGGGGTAGAGAATTCGATCACCGGAGGCAATCAGCGACGAAGGTGGCTTCAAAAAGATGAGCGGCGCGGCGGGGACTTCATTGCCGAGCTCGCGTGCGTGCTCCGGATAATTGCGGCCCACGCAGACGATTTTCGATGGCGCGCAAGGGGGCAGCAGGCGCGCCCCCGGGGGCATTTCGGAGAGGTCGCCATGCAGGACGCCCGGATGGGAGTCATTGGCGGCCGGCGGTGTATCGGAGTGCAGCGTGTAGCGGATGATCTTCAAGGGGCGACGGCCTCCGCGATGGCCGAAGGATCGCTTTCGTTGCCGCTCTGGTCGACAGCGGTGACGCGGTAGCGATAATGCTTGCCGGAGGGGAGCTTGCGGTCTGAATAACCGGGGGCTTCGAGCGCAGCGGCGATGCGTTCGAACGGACCGCCTTCGAGCGACCGATAGACGCGGTATTCCTTGAAGTCTGATTCGGTGTTGCGCTCCCACAAGAGCTCGATGGTATCGGCGCCGGCGGCCGCGGCGAGGCCGGCTGGCGGCGCGGGCGGAAATTCGTCCTTCGGCGTGATGGTTACCGGTCCCGCGCCGTCGCTCTCCGATTTGTCGTGGACGCTTTGGACGTGGTATGTGTACGTCTTGCCAAATTCCGTTGCAGCGTCCAGGTATTGAGGTTCGGTGGGACTAGCGAGCAGCGCGGAACGTGTTTCGCCGGGAGCCACCCGGTAGATTCGAAAAGCCGATTGCCCGGGCGCGTTCCAAGTGAGGCGCACCCCTTCGGGTGACGCTTTCGCTGCGAAATCCGCGGGCGTGGCGAGGGGTGGTTCCACGGTGACGATCGCGACATTCGACCATGCCGAAGCGCGTCCCTTGGTATTCACCACGCGCGCGGCCACGATGATTTCTTTTCCCACGAAGGCTCCGGCTGGGAATGCAATTTGCACGGCACCAGGCTGCGTGGGGGTGGGGACATCGATCCTATTGGCCGATTCGGCCCAGCGATTAACTTCGAAATCGCCGATGTGGGGGCCCGCGCGCAACTCGATCTCGCGGATCTGCTTCAGAGCGAGACCTTCGGTGGTCAGCGGGGGTATGGTGAAGGTGACGTCGATGTGGTTGCCACGCTCGATAGCTGCGAGGTCGGAGACTCGGGTGGGGATGTTGAGGGCGGGGTAGAGTGGCTCGCCGATGTATCCACAGCTGGAGAGGAGCAGGGTGGTGAGGGCGACGAATCCGGCCGGGGGGCCGGATGCGGGCCGGGGGGCCCGCCCTACAAGCGAGACCTGGGGCATTAGAGGATGTACCTGCTCAAGTCCTGATCCTTTACGATTTCAGCTAGCTGTTTGCGGACATAGACGGCGTCGATCTTGACGTTTTTCTTTTTGAGATCCGGACCGGCGAAGGAGATTTCCTCAAGCAGCTTTTCGAGGATAGTGTGCAGGCGTCGGGCGCCGATGTTTTCGGTGGATTCGTTCACGCGCGCGGCGAAGCGGGCGATCTCTT
>JAYTVY010000673.1:0-3096 GCA_043743755.1 Bryobacterales bacterium
CCGTCGATCCAGGCGCGCCAGCCGGGGTAGTTGGATTCGGATGTGACTAGATACGCGGTGGTGGCGGAGTCGGTTTCTAGTTCGACCAAGGTGGGTTCGTAGCGGAGGACACGAACGAAACCTGGGGGGCCGCTTTGCATGGGGGGCACGCCTTCCGCTACCGCGGTGGTGGAGGGGTCCACGGACTTCGTTAACGCAGGCACTACTCGCGACACCAGGTAGAAGCGCGGCAAGGCCCTTCGGTTTTCGTATACATCGCGACCTGGCAAGTGGGACGCCAGCGTCCACTTGGTGGTGGCCGGCAAAGGCTTTCGCGAAAGCAGATACTTGACGTTCAAGAAGTCCAGCCAGCGCGACTCGATATCTCCCACCTGGTAGTAGCGTCCCCAACGCTCGCCTTGCGTGAAAAAGAGGCGCACTTGCAGGAAGCGGTAGAGCGCAAAGGGATCGTTGCCGTTGGCGGATGGAAGTTCGGTCATGGATGCGGTGGTTACCCATCCGCCCCAGTCATCGTACAAGTCAAAGCGATCCGGCGGGGTGGATTGTCCGGTCAGCTCACGCATCGTCTGTAACCGCCCGGTACTACCGTCGAACTGGGTGCGCGATACGCCGGGTTCGAGGTCGCGCGAGCCGGTGTTCATGGGTCGCGAGGAGCCGGCCCAGATCAGCTCGGCGCACACGACCGCTAGCAGGGCTAGCGAAAGGGGACGACGGGTTCCGGCCAGCGCATCGGCGCCGAGGCCGGCCAGCACGGCGATCCCCAGCGTGGATCCCGCCAGCAGGAATTCGACGTAAACCGAATCGCGGGTGAGGTCGAGGAACGCCGGCAGAATCCAGCGGCCGGGCGGGGTCTGCTCGCCGAACATAAGGAACAGCGAGAGCAGCGTGATTATGGCGAACACTCCGGAGTATTTCTTGCGCAGGACCAGCGCGACAGCGGCCAGCAGGAGCGCGGCGATGCCACAGTACAGGTACAGGAATGTGGGATTCCATGGCATCCGGTAATTGTTGAGATCGAACAGGTGGTAATAGTTCGGCCACACCAGCGACACCAGGGCTTGGAGCGGCACGCCCCAGCCGTGGCCTCGAAAGTCGCGGCGGAACTGGGAGACGCTAAGGCTGGTGGCCTGCATGGTGGGCAAGAGCTGGACCAGCGATAAGCCGATGCCGAGCGCGGCGGCGATCGCATATTCGGCGAGCAACCGGAGACGCGATTTCGAAAGCAGAAGCGCCAAGGTGAACGAGCAAATGAAAGCCGCCGCCGCGGTGGAGGGGAACCCGGCGAGGATGGACAGCGCGAGACTGGCGGCCAGCACAGCGATCCAGCGGCGGCCGCGGCCCTGACTCAAACGGATCACCGAGAGGCAGGCGAGGGGAATCCAGGCGGCGCCGTCGATTGCGCCCAAGTGCTGGGCTTGGGATGCGAAGAAGGGTCCCAACTGGAACACCGATGCGCCGATCAATGCGGGGATCCGGTGAGTATTGAGCGAGCGCAGCAGCAGGTACGTGAACCAGCCTCCGGCGATGACGTGCGCTACCAACTGGAGCTCCATCAGGTACGCAAGGTGGTCGCCTCCGATGGCGAGGCTGGCGAGAATTGCCAGCCAGGTGGGCGGATAGAAGAGCTGGGCGTTGATGTTGGCGAAGAACGGATAGCCGCAGTAGGTGTAGGGGTCCCACAGCGGGAATTGTCCGCGGCGGAGGCTGGCCTCGATGAAGGAAGCCAGGGGCAGGTGATAGAAGCGGAAATCCCAGGGGATGGACCAATGGGTGGGGAGGAAGAGGATTTTTCGGTAGGAGATTACGGCTTCGGTGAGGAGAGTGAGGAGAGCTAGGAGGGCGGGGCCGGGGGGCCCCGCGCGGACCTGGGGGTCCGCCGTACAGGTGGGGCTAGGGGGCAAGGCGCTTTAAGGTCGGTTCCATGTCGGAGGGATGGAAACCGAAGGGGCCGGGTTTGCTCTTGAAGGCGATGCGGCTGTCGCGATCGATTACGTACAAGCGGTCTGGCCAGCCGGTGTAGGCTTTCTCGGTGGTGTTTTCAATACCGTCGACCAGCGCGGGGATATCGATGTGGAGGTTGCGTACGCAAGCATCGGCGACGTGCTCGCGCTGCTCGGCGGTTTTGGGAGTCGCGAATACGACGTTCTGGCGAACGTTGGATTGCATTTGCCACATGTCGCTGGGGTGCGCTTCCTCGATATAGACCACGTAGAACGCCACGCGATCCTTGTACTCGCTATACAGCTTGTTGAGCGCGGGAACCTCCCGGCGAAAGGGCGGTCAAGTGTAGCTCCCGAATACGAGCACGACGGGCTTCGATCCCCGGAGCGATGCGAGGGTAACCGTGGACTTCTTGTCCAGTGAGGGCAGGGTGAAGTCAGGGGCCAAGTCGCCCACCACCACAGAACCGGCGCGAGCGCGGAACCACATGGTTTCGAAGGGGAACAGCAGCATGGCGGGCATGGGCATCTTGGCCATGACGCCGGCGAACCTGGCTGGAGACTGATGCATCAGCCAGAAGATCCAGCCGACAAAAAGCAGCCAGAGACAGACCAGCGCCGCCAGAACTTTAAGAATTCGCATGCCTTGACCAACCAGAATACTTCATTTTTTGCGCTTTTTGCGGGGTCTCTCGGGCTCGACCACCGCGAACTGCAGCTTGCGCTCCAAGGTATCCACGCGATCGAGGCGCACCTTGACTTGATCGCCGATGGAGAATTGGCGGCGGCTGCGCTGTCCGATGATCTTGTGGGTATTCTCGTGGTACATGTAACGGTCGCCGGGCAGAGTGTCGATGGGAACCAGGCCTTCGATGAACATGGTTTCCAGCTCGACGAAAAAGCCGAACCGAGTAGTGCTGATGATCATGGACGGGAACTCATCGCCCACGCGGTCTTCCATGAACCGCGCTTTCTTCCACTCGACCAGCTCACGCTCGGCTTCGGCGGCGCGGCGCTCGGTGTCGGAACACGCATCCGCGACGGCGGCCAGTTGCGGCAGGGAGAATGGCTCGGGCCGGCGATCCAAATACGCGCCCAGAATGCGATGCACCATGAGGTCGGGATAACGCCGGATGGGCGACGTGAAATGCGTGTA
>JAYTVY010000674.1:0-10018 GCA_043743755.1 Bryobacterales bacterium
GAGCAACGCGCGGGCAAGCTAAGCGGAGCAAACTATCGCGGCGCCGCGGGAAGCGGAAACAATTTCACTTCCGGCATGGGGAAGTGCTTTCGGTTATCGGTGAGCAAATCAAGTCCGTTGGCGACGGCCACCGCGGCGATGGTCACGTCGGTGTAGGAAAGGGTCTGCCCCTTATGTCGCCAGTCGCGGCGCAACAGCCCTACCTGAATGGCGATCTCGGCGGTGATCTCATAGAATTCCAAGGAGCGCAGAAATTCTTCCGTCTTCGCTTCCTCCCCCGGCCGCAGTCCGGAATAGACCTCGGTGAAGTTTACTGGGCAACTTGCCAGCGTGTGGCCTTGGTTTATCAGGTCGGCGAGATACTCGGTGCGGCCAAAGCGGCCGTTGAGGTGGTCGAAGATAACCGAGGTATCCAGGAGAATGCTGGCCATCAGCGCCGGTGCCGGTCAAGAGCATCCTCAAATCGACCGTCCCGCTCGGCGCGGATCTCGTCTACATGAGCAGCGCCGCCCCCAGCCAACTCCGGATGATCCTCGGTTTTCCAACATCCGGCTGAAGCCAGAAGCGCCTCGCGCTGGCGGTTCCGGCGAACCTCGCGCCAGAGGACATCGATAGCAAAAGCCGACCGTTTCTTGGCCCCCGCCAGCCGGTCGATTTCGTGTGCGAGTTCGTCGGGCACTTTGATGCTGGTCATGTAAGGATTCCCGTTACGATTCCAAATTGGATTCTATCATAGAATCCTACCGAATGGGTACCTGTCCGTCCCCTCAACTCTACAGAAACTAAGGCGAAAGACCGATACAGATCCCAGGGAGGATTGCGTGGCAATTGGGATCCTGGGCGGGGGATTGGCGGGCTTGACGGTAGCTGCGCACCTCGAAGAAAAGTGCGAGGTGCTGGAGCGCGAAGAGCGTGGCGGCGGTCACTGCCAGAGCGTACAGGAAGAAGGCTTTACCTATGACGCCGGGGGGCCGCACATCATCTTTTCGCGCGACAAAGCCCTGGTGGATTATATGGTGTCGCTGCTGGGCGACAACGTCCATCAGGCGCGCCGCAACAACAAGATTTTCTACAAAGGGCGCTTCGTTAAGTATCCGTTCGAGAACGGCCTCTACGATCTGGACCCGCAGGACCGCTACGAATGCCTGTATCACTATCTCCGCAATGACTATCCGGCGCCCACGAATTTCAAGGAGTGGCTGTATTACCACTTCGGTAAAGGTCTCGCCGAAAAGTATCTGATTCCATACAACGAGAAAATCTGGAACGTCCCCGCCGAGCAGCTGGGCCTCGAATGGGTGGAAGGCCGCGTGCCCAAGCCACCGCTGGAAGACGTCATCAAGGCCGCCGTCGGCGTCGAGACCGAAGGCTACACGCACCAGCTCTACTTCAGCTACCCGGCGCAGGGCGGCATTGAGTCTATCCCGCGAGCCATGGCGCGCGGTGTGCGCGATATTCGTACCGGTTTCCGCGTAGAGTCCATCTGGCGCGAAAGAGGCGCCTGGTGCGTGAGCGACGGCCGTGCGGAGCGGAACTATGAGCGCCTGGTGGCCACCATGCCGATCCATGAGCTGGCTCACGCCGTGGACGGTGTGCCTGCCGACATCGTGGCGGCCGTGGATTCTCTGCGCTACAACACGCTGATCACCGTGACCCTCGGCTACGCGGATCAGGAGACGCCCGACTATACCGCTGTGTACGTGCCCGATCCGGACATTCGCTTTCATCGCATCTCGTTCCCGAGAGAGTTTAGTCCACACAACGCGCCATCGGGACACAGCGTCATTCAAGCCGAAATAACCACCAATCCGGGGGATGGGACTTTCGAAATGACCGAGCAGGAACTTGTGCGCGAGGTTGCGGGAAACCTGGAGGCCATGGGAATCGCCCGCGCCAACCGCATGTGTTATTCGCGAGTGTTGCGCACCCAGTACGGTTACGTGGTGCAAGACGACAATTACGCGAAAAATCTGAAGCGCGCCAAAGCCTGGTTTGAGCAGGCCGGGATCCATCTTTGCGGCCGGCTCGCCGAGTTCGAGTACATCAATATGGATGTCTGCATTGACCGCGGCCGCAAGCTGGCGGCTCGGTTGAACGTGGGCCAACCGGTGGCCGTATGAGCAGCTCCACCATCGCGCTGCCCGCGATTCGCCCGGCCTACTACGAGATTGCGAATCCGGAGATCCCCAAGCTGCTTGAAGGGCTGCCCCGCGGCCTCGCCGTACTCGACGCGGGCTGCGGATCCGGCGTCCACGGCGCCGAAATCAAACGTCTACACGGCCACCGCGTTACCGGTGTGGATTTGAGCGCGGCGTCCATCGCGAAAGCCGTCACCCGCATCGATGAGGCGCATGTCGGCGACGTGACGCGTCCCGAAGCGTATCCCTTCTACGGGCAGGTCCAGTTCGACGTCATTGTGTTCTCGGACATCCTGGAGCACATCCGCGATCCGCGGGACGTCGTGGGACGGCACCTGCCGCTCCTGCGGGCGGGAGGCCGGTTCCTGATCTCCCTCCCGAATATCGCTATCTGGAATGTGCGTTTCGGCCTGCTGTTTGGCCGCTTCGATTATCACGAAACCGGAACCATGGACAAGACGCATGTCCGTTTCTTCACCCAGCGCACGTTTCGAGAGTTCTGCCAGGCGGCCGGCCTGAGAATAGTGAAACAGCGTGCGAGTCCCGGAGTGGCGCGCGCCTTCGTGCCGCTGGTAAAGCGCCTCTATGAGCGCGCCGGCGCCGTGGATGGATCCCCGAATTCCTCGTCCATCATGGAGTCCGGCCCGTACCGGTCTTACACCAAATGGCTGTACCCGATTGAGGCCGCGTTGTGCAGTCTGTGGCCAGGGATGTTGGCGTTTCAGATTGTGTCTCTGTGTGAGCCCGTGGAAGGAGGCGATGCATGCTCTCAGTGGCCATGATCGCGATGAACGAAGAAGGCGCAGTGGAGCGCGTCATTAGCGAAATCCGTGCGGCGCTAGGCGATCGCGAGCATGAGATCGTCATCGTGGACAGCAGCCGGGACCGCACGCCGGAAATCGCCGAAGCGCTGGGCGCGCGCGTTATCCGGCAGTTTCCGCCGCGAGGCTATGGCTTCGCAATGAATCGGGTGCTGAATGAGTGCCGGGGCGAGGTAATCGTCACCTTGGATTGCGACGGAACGTATCCCGCTTCCGCCATAATCCCGCTCGCCGACCGCGTGCTCACTGGCGAGTGCGACATCGTGAATGCATCCCGCCTGGGCGGCAAACCCGACTCCATGCCGTGGCCGAACTACATCGGAAACTGGATCTTCGCCGCTACTGGGACCGTTCTGCTGGGCGTGAAATCCACTGACGTTCACTCGGGCATGCGCGCTTACCGGCGGTCGGTAATCCATGGCGTTCCGTGCGATTCAAATGGACCGGCCCTGCCTGTGGACCTGCTGCTCAAACCCGCGTTGCTCGGCTTCCGCATCTCCGAAGTGTTCATTCCCTACGGCGAACGGATCGGGAATACGACGCTTCAAAAGTGGACCTCCACGTTGTGGACCTTCCGGCGCATGCTGCGGCTGGTCCCGCTGCGCTTTAACAAACCGGCGCTGGCTCCGGCCGCCACCGAAGCCGCGAGCCTCTCGAGCCTCGCGCGAGCCGTGGGCGAATCGGGAGCCGTGGTTCCCGAGCCGGCCGCGCACCCCGTGACTCGGCGCTATTGAGGCGGCGTGCTGAAGCGTATCGCGCATAACCCCTGGCTGGCGTGCACCGTGGTGGCGCTGGTGGCGCTGGCGGGCCGCATGGCGATTCTGCCGTGGGTCCATGTGCCGTCACCCGCCGTTCACGATGAATTCAGTTACCTGCTGGCTTCCGACACGTACGCCTCGGGCCGCGTCACGAATCCGCCGCATCCGTTGTGGGAGCATTTCGAAACTTTTCACGTGCTCCAGCAGCCCACCTATGCGTCCAAATATCCGCCGCTCCCCGGACTGATGATGGCGTTCGGCCAGCGCGTATTCGGCACGCCGTGGATCGGCGTGTGGCTCGGCGTGGGCTTGATGTGCGCCGCCACGTGCTGGATGCTGCGGGGGTGGATCTCACCCGGCTGGGCCATGCTCGGCGGCTTGTTGCTGGCCACTCGGATCGGATTCTTCACCTATTGGATCGATTCATATTGGGGCGGCGCGGTGGCCGCGGCCGGGGGGGCGCTGGTGTTGGGCGCGATACCGCGAATCGCGCGAGAGCGACGGATTCGCGACGCGGTGGTCTTCGCCCTTGGCCTGGTGGTGCTGATGAACAGCCGCCCGTACGAAGGGTTCGTGCTGGCCGCCCTCGCTTCGATTGCTTTGGGCTGGTGGCTGTGGAAGGATCATGTGGACTGGCAGCCGGTTGCCCTGCGAATTCTGGCGCCCGTGGCGCTGGTGCTGGCCCCTGCCGTGGGAGCCATGGCCTATCAAAATTGGCGCGTGACGGGGAATGCGCTGCTGCTTCCGTACGTCGCGCACGACCGGCAGTATGCCGCTAGCTCGCTGTTCCTCTGGAGCGATTCACGCCCCGCGCCGATGTATCGTCACGCCGAGCTGCGGCGTTACTGGGCGGGCTGGCAGGTTGATGTTACCGCTAAGGCGCGCCAGGAACTGGCTGGGCAGTTTTGGGGCCGCCTGGGATATCTGTACCAGTTCTACTTCGGCTTGTGGCCCGTGCTCGCAGTCGCGCTGATTTGGCCGTATCGGTTGCAGACCCGCGAAGAACGCTGGACGGCTCTGATCCTGGGAATTGCATTGGTGGTGACCGTCGCTCCCCTCGCGGGCATTCTGCCGCACTACGCCGCGCCTTTAACGGCGCTACTTTATTTGCGGCTGTTGCAAGGGCTAAGCCGCCTGCCCGCCTTCCGTCCCAGCGGCTGGCCGGTTGGGTTTGTGCTTCTAGGTCTGGTGCTAGTGGGTTGGAGCGCGCAGCTAGGATACGACTTCCGCGAGCTGTTTCTGCACGGCGAAAAGGTACCGCAACTGGCCTGGGATCGTTCCCAGGTTATCCGCCGGATTAATCGGGTATCCGGGGACCACCTGGTAATAGTCCACTTCTCGCAGACCCACGACGTACACCAGGAGTGGATCGCGAACGCGGCCGACATTGACCGTTCGCATATCGTCTGGGCCCGCGAAATGGGATCAGCCGCGGATGCGCCGCTGTTGGCCTATTACCATGCCCGCCACACCTGGCTGCTGGATGCCGATGCGAATCCCCCCCGAATCCAGCCTTATCCGGGGTCCGAAGCTCCAAAAGTGGCTGCGGCGAGTGAAGCTTTGCCGCTTGCAGGCCGATGATTTGATTGACCGTATGACTCCGCAGCTCCAGCGTCTGAACGCGGCTCTCCACAGCGAGGGCTCGGGCATTGAGTTATCCATCGTGGTGCCGGCGCTCAACGAAGAGCTGACCATTGAAGAGTTCATCGACTGGTGTCACGAAGGCCTGGGCAAAGCCCGCGTCAGCGGCGAGGTGCTGATCATCGACAGCTCAACCGACGCTACCGCGGCCAAGGCCCTGGAACGCGGCGCTCGCGTAATCAAGCTGGACCAGAGCGGACTGGGCCGCGCCTATCGCGACGCCATCCCCGCCATCCGCGGCCGCTATGTGCTGATGGGCGATGCCGATTGCACTTACGACTTCCGCGAGCTGCGTCCGTTCCTTGAAAAATTTCGCGGCGGATATGAGTACGTGATGGGATCGCGCTTCCGCGGCTCCATCGAGCCCGGCTCCATGCCCTGGCTGCACCGCTACCTGGGAACGCCGGTGACTACGTGGATCCTGAACCTGCTATACGCCAGCAAGTTCTCCGACATTCATTGCGGGATGCGCGGCATCACGCGCGAGGCGCTGGTGCGCATGGACCTGCGGTCCGATTCCTGGGAATACGCTTCGGAGATGGTCCTTAAATCCGTGCAGATGAAACTGAAGACCGCCGAAGTGCCGGTGCGATTCCTGAAGGATCGGGAAGGACGGCTCAGCCAGCACAAACGATCGGGCTGGCTGTCGCCATGGAAGGCGGCCTGGATTAACCTGCGGGCGATGCTGGTGCATGGCGCGGAATTCTTCGCATTGCGTCCGGGCATCGCGATGTTCTCGGCCGGGCTGGCCTTGGTGGCGCTGCTGGCGGCCGGACCTCGCACCATCGGGCCCATAACGCTGTCGCTCTATTCCATGTTGTTCGGCGTGACGCTGGCGGTGGCTGGATTGCAGAGCTTCTATCTGGGATGCGTGTCGCAAGTGGTGCATGATTACACGGGCGCGGCGCGGCGTCGCTGGCTGGGGCTGTTTTCCTACAATCGCTCGATAGCCGTGAGCGGCGTGCTGTTAGTTTCCGGAGCCGCCATGCTGGTTCCACTGGTGCGCGATTACGCACGCCAGGGATTGAGCTTGCCAGGCCTGCCGGGGACGTCACATCACGTCGCCATCGCCGGACTGCTGGCTCTGATTCTCGGATTCATGAATTTCGTATTCACGCTGGTGCTTCACGCCGTGGCGCTGCACGCGCCCAGGCTGGCAGCTAGTCTGCCGCAGCAGTATGTGGCGGCGCCGGTTGTGGTTGAAGAGGAAAGAGCGGTGGCAGCAGTATGAAGTTCTTCATAGTGGGCGGCGCTGGATTCATCGGCAGCCACTTTACGGACCGCTTGCTGGCGCACCCATCCACTGAGCGGGTCACGCTCTATGACAACTTCACCTCGGGACGCCCCTGGCATTACGCGCACCATGAAGGCGACGCGCGGCTGCGCGTGGTACGTGCCGACGTGAAGGATCTGGCGACGTTAAGCGCGTCCATGGCGGATCACGATGCCGTCATTCACCTGGCATCCAACCCCGACATCGCGCGCGCCGCTACGGAGCCGGACATCGACTTTCGCGAAGGCACCTTCCTCACGCAACAAGTAGTGGAGGCGATGCGCATCACCGGCACTCCGCGGCTTCTATATGCATCGGGCAGCGGCGTGTACGGCGAGCTGGGCGAGCTGGAAGTGTCTGAAGACCACGGCCCCCTGTTGCCCATCTCCACTTACGGCGCCAGCAAGCTGGCCGGCGAAGTACTGATTGCTTCCTACTGCTTTATGTTCGGCATGACGGCTCGGGCGTTTCGCTTCGGCAACGTAGTGGGCGCACGGCAGACCCACGGCGTCGGTTTCGACTTTGTGCGCCGGCTGCTGGACGATCCATCGCGTTTGCGCATCCTCGGCGACGGAACGCAGAGCAAATCCTATATCCATGTGGAGGATGTGGTTGACGCGGTCCTGCTCGCGCATGGGCGCCAAGGGAAGCCTTTTGAAGTCTACAACGTTGCGACCGACTACATCACTGTTACCGAAATCGCTCACTTGGCCATGGAAGTGGTGGGCCTGGACCCCGCGAACGTGCACCTGGAATACACTGGAGGCGATCGCGGGTGGAAAGGCGACGTGCCGGTAGTACGGCTGAACACGGACCGGATGCAGAGCCTTGGCTGGCATTGCCACCGTACGTCGCGGCAGGCGTTGTGTATTTCTATGCGGAGAATGCTGGACGACATGCGCGCGGGGTGGATGTAGGGGGGGCCTCCCGGCCTGCTGTTTTGCGGTAACCGGAAAGCCGGTCCGGGGGGACCGGCGCGGGTCAGGGGACCCGCCGTACATCGGTGGCGGGCGCGTCCTTAACGATAATGATTTCCTTAGCCGGGGATTCGAAGACTACGACGGCCAGCGGCGGGAGGGAGATTCGGATGCTGTGGTAGTGCTTTTGATATGTCACGGGCTCGGAATGCACGCCGCCGATGTTGCCTATGTTGCTGCCTCCGAAGAGCTCTGAATCGGAATTCAGAATCTCGCGGTAGAATCCCGGATCGGGGATGCCAAACCGGTAATTGTGGTGCGGGACGGGGGTGAAGTTGCAGCAGAACAGCAGGAACGGACCGTCACCGGCCGGCCGCCGGATGAATCCGATGATGGAATGGTCGGCGTCGCGGAAGTCTACCCACTCGAAGCCCGCGAAGCTGGTGTCCACTTCGTAGAAGGCCGGGTGCGAACCGTAGAGCAAGTTCAGCTCGCGCACATAATCCTGCAGCTTTCGATGGAAGGGGAAGTGGAGCACCTCCCAGGGCAGGCCGCGGTTCTCGCTCCACTCCTCCCACTGCCCGATCTCGGCGCCCATGAAAAGCAGCTTCTTGCCGGGATGCCCGTACATATACGCCAGGAATGCGCGCACGTTGGCGAACTTCTGCCACATGTCGCCGGGCATCTTGCTCAGCAGCGATTTCTTGCCGTGGACCACCTCATCGTGCGAAATCGGCAGGACGAAATTCTCGCTGAACGCGTACAACATGCTGAAGGTGATGTTGTTCTGGTAAAACTTCCGGTACAGCGGATCCTGCGCGAAATAATCCAGCATGTCGTGCATCCAGCCCATGTTCCACTTCATGGTGAAGCCCAGGCCGTTGAGATACACGGGACGGGAGACACCGGGAAATGACGTGGATTCCTCGGCGATGGTGATAGCGCCAGGGAAGCGATGCGCCAGCTCATTGAAGCGCCGCAGAAAATCGATGGCTTCCAGATTTTCATTGCCGCCGTGGATGTTGGGAACCCAGTCGCCCTTCTCACGTGAATAATCGAGGAAGAGCATGGACGCCACCGCGTCCACGCGCAGCCCGTCCACATGATATTCCTTCAGCCAGAAGAGTGCGTTCGAGATCAGGAACGTGCGCACTTCATTGCGTCCGAAGTTGAAGATCAGCGTTCCCCAATCGCGATGCTCGCCCTTGCGCGGATCGGCGTGCTCATAGAGCGCGGTGCCGTCGAAATGCGCGAGGCCGTGTTCGTCCTTGGGAAAATGCGCGGGCACCCAGTCCACCAGCACGCCTACATTTTCCTGGTGGCAGCGATCGACAAAATACTTGAAGTCGGCCGGGCTGCCGTAGCGCGATGTGGGCGCGTAGTATCCGATCACCTGATATCCCCACGATCCGGTAAACGGATGCTCGGCGATGGGCAGCATCTGAAGGTGCGTGTAGCCCATGCGCTTGACGTACGGCAGCAGCGTATCGGCGAGCTCGCGATAAGTGAGGAACTTTTCCTCCGTGCCTCGCAGCCAGGAGCCGAGGTGGACTTCGTAGATGGAAAGGGGCTCCCGCAGGTAATCCTTGAGCGCCCGCGCCTCCAACCACTCCTGGTCTTGCCACTCGTATTTATCGATGTCGCAAACCAGCGTGGCCGATTTCGGCGGCACCTCGAACGCGAAGCCGTAGGGATCGGCCTTCTGCTGGTGGTATCCCTGGAATCGCGAGCGCACGGAATACTTGTAGCCATCCCCTTCCAGAACATTGGGGAGGAAAATCTCCCAGATGCCGCCGGTGCGCAGGCGCATGGGATGGCGCCGTTCATCCCAGTCGTTAAAGTCGCCCACCACGCTCACTACCAGCGCGTTTGGGGCCCACACCGCGAAGCGCACTCCGGGCACACCTTCCGGGCTGAACAGGTGCGCGCCGAAAGTCCGGAAACTTTCGTAGTGCGTGCCTTCGCCGTGCAAGTGCAAATCGAAATCGGTAAGCAGGGGAGGGAAGCGGTACGCATCCTCGATTTCGGCTGCCCGCCCATTCCACAGCTTGAGCCGCAGCGTGTAGCGGCCTGGATCATGATCGAGCAGCGCGACGAAAAAGCCCTGGCCGTGTACCTTCTGCATGGGGTGCCGGACTCCGCGGACATCCAATTCGGCGCCGGCCGCCTGGGGAAGAAAGGCGCGGACCTGCCAGCCCGTCTCCGCGCGGTGCGGTCCGAGTACGGCGAATGCGTCACCGTGATAACCGCCGAGGATCGCGTCGAGTTCCTGAGCATCCATTCGACCGCTATTATGGCAGGGTGATGGAGAAGGCGGAGCTGCATGTGCATCTGGAAGGATCTATCGGCGCCGAAACGCTGCGCGGCATCGATCCTGCGGTGACGCTGGAGGAATGCGAGGCGCGCCTTTCGTGCCGGAGTTTTCCCGAGTTCCTGCAAGGCTACATCTGGGTCACTCAGAAGCTTTCCA
>JAYTVY010000675.1:0-5151 GCA_043743755.1 Bryobacterales bacterium
CTCTACATCACCGGCATCGAGCACGTGGAATCCAAGAGCATCCAGGGCGCCGCCCTGATGAAACTGGTGTTCCATCCCGGCACCGACATGAGCCAGGCGATGGCGCAAACGGTCTCCTACGTCAACCGCGCCCGCGCCTTCATGCCGCCGGGCGCAGTGCCGCCTTTCGTCGTACGCTATGACGCGGGCAGCGTTCCGGTGGGGCAGCTCGTGTTCTCTAGCCCCATCCGCCAGCCCGGCGAAATGCAGAACATCGCGCTGAATCAGGTCCGTCCGCTGTTCGCGACTCTTGAAGGCGTCTCCGCGCCTCCGCCGTTCGGAGGCAACCAGCGCACCATCGTCGTGCGCCTGGATCCGGCAAAGCTCCGCGCTTATCGCGTCTCTCCCGAGGAGGCTATCAAGGCCGTGAACCAGGCCACCACGGTGCTGCCCTCGGGAAACGTGCGCACCGGCGATCTCACTCGCATCGCCTCCACCAATTCAAGTCTCGGAGGCAATCTTCAGGAGCTGATGGACGCGCCCGTGCGCACCGGATCGGGTCCCGCGGTGTATCTGCGCGATCTCGGCATCGTCGAAAATGGCGCCGACATCGTCACCGGATACGCCCAGGTGAACGGCAAGCGCACAGTGTATATCCCGGTGACCAAGCGCGCCGACGCGTCCACTCTCGCCGTGATCCAACGCGTGAAGGCCGCCATGCCTGCGATGCAGGCCGTGTGCCCGCCGGACGTCAAGATCAGTCTGGAGTTCGATCAGTCCGGCTATGTCGCGAGCGCCATCCGCTCGCTGGTCACCGAAGGCATTCTCGGCGCCGTGCTCACCGCTCTCGTGGTGCTTCTGTTCTTGCGCGACTGGCGCAGCGCGCTGATCGTAGTCGTCACCATTCCCTTTGCGCTCCTGATTGCCGTCGTTTGCCTTTGGGCCGCCGGCCAGACCATCAACATCATGGTCCTGGGCGGCCTCGCCTTGGCCGTGGGCGTACTGGTGGACGAAGCCACGGTAGTCATGGAGAGTATCCACACGCACCTCGCCGGCGAAACTCCGCGCGCGCGCGCCGTGCTCGATGCATCCAGCCAAACCGCCTTGGCTCGATTCCTGTCCATGCTGTGCGTGCTGGCTGTATTTGTGCCGTCGTTCTTCATGTTCGGCGTTGGACGGCAGTTATTCGTGCCCCTGTCCCTGGCCGTCGGCTTCGCGATGATCTCGTCCTACTTTCTCTCCAGCACGCTGGTGCCGGTATTATCCACCTGGCTGCTGCGCTCACACCGCGCCCGCCCTGCCGGCCGACGGCGCGGCCTCTATCGGGATTACTTGAACGTTATGTTGCGTTTTCGATGGCCGGTGGCGATTCTGTATCTGGCAATCTCGGGGCTGCTGCTGTTCCTGATTGCACCGCGCCTGGGAACCGAGATTTTTCCCGCCGCCGATGCCGATCAGTTCCAGCTGCGGCTGCGCGCACCCACCGGCACGCGCATTGAGCGCACCGAGCTGGTGGAACTTAAGGCGCTGGACATCATCAAGGACACCGTGGGCCCGCAAAACGTCGCCATCACCACGGCCTTCATCGGCGTGCAGCCGGCCAGCTATCCCATCAACACGATCTACTTGTTCACCAGCGGCCCCGAAGAGGCAGTGATGCGCGTGGCGCTGAAGCCCGGCGCTCCACTGCGGGGCGAAGCTCTGAGAGAGAAGCTGCGGCAGCGCCTGCACGCCGAATTGCCCGCCACGCAACTGTCCTTCGAAGCCGGCGACATCGTAAGCCAGGTGATGAGCTTCGGATCGGCGACGCCGGTTGAAGTAGCAGTACAGGGTCCCAGCCTGCCCGCGAACCGCGCTTTCGCCGAAAAGATTCGCGCGCAGTTGGTGCATCTCGAAGATCTGCGCGATCTGCAATACGCCCAGTCGCTCGATTACCCCACGCTGGAAGTAAACGTTGACCGCGAGCGCGCCGGCCAGTTCGGACTCACCACCTCCGCCGTCGCCAAATCCCTGGTGGCGGCAACCTCTTCCAGCCGTTTCATCGAGCCCAACTTCTGGCGCGATCCCGTCAGCGGCAATGGATTCCAGATCCAAGTGGAGATTCCCCAGAACCAAATGACGTCTATCGAGGACCTGGCTGGGCTTCCAGTGATGCCATCCGGCCAGACGCAGCCGCTGCTCGGCGATGTTGCCACGCTGAAATATGGAACTACAGTGGGCGAGGTAGAGCGCTACAACATGCAGCGCGTGGTCAGCCTCACCGCCAATATCCATGGCCAGCCGCTCGGTCCGGTAGCGGCCGAATTGCGCGAGGCCATCCGCCGCGCGGGCGATCCACCTCGCGGCGTCACGGTAGCGATGCGCGGCCAGATCCCGCCGCTCGAAGAAACCATCTCGGGACTGCGCGTTGGTTTGCTGCTGGCAATTGCGGCTATCTTCGTTCTGCTCGCCGCCAACTTCCAGTCCTTCCGGCTGTCGCTCGCGATTCTGTTTACAGTTCCCGCCGTCCTCTGCGGCGTGGTCTTGATCTTGCCGCTCACCGGAACCACCTTGAACGTCCAAAGTTTCATGGGCGCCATCATGGCGGTTGGCATCGCCGTGGCCAATTCCATCTTGCTCGTGACTTTCGCCGAGCGCGCCCGCCTCGATGGATCCACACCCCCTCAGGCTGCCCTCGAAGGCGCACAGGGCCGCCTGCGTGCCATCGTGATGACCGCAACCGCTATGATCGCCGGCATGCTCCCCCTCAGCCTCGGCCACAGCCAAACCGCCCCGCTGGCCCGTGCCGTGATCGGCGGCCTGATCCTCGCAACGCTCGCCACCCTGACTACGCTCCCGGCCATCTACGCCATCCTCCAAAGCAAGGCAGCCCCCGGTTCCCCATCCCTCGACCCCGACGACCCCTCCAGCCGGCACTTTGTACGGCGGGTCCCCTGACCCGCGCCGGACGCCCTCGTCCGGCACAATAGTCCTATGCGCACTACCTCACTTCTCCTGCTCTTCACTGCCACCCTTTCCGCTCAATCCGATTTCTACCTCAAGGATGGCGACACCGTCGTCTTCTATGGCGACAGCATCACCGAACAGCGTCTCTACACGGTGTTCACCGAAGCTTACGTACTCACGCGCTTTCCGCGGCTGCGCGTAAGGTTTGTGCACTCCGGCTGGGGAGGCGATCGCGTAACCGGCGGCGCCGGCGGGCCTATCGATGTCCGCCTCACGCGCGATGTCCTCGCTTACCAGCCCACCGTGATGACCATTATGCTCGGGATGAACGACGCCCGGTACACCGCGTTCGATACCGGCACTTATCAAACCTTCACCTCCGGATACGACCACATCGTCAAGACCGTCAAGACGGCTCTGCCGAATATCCGCATCACCGCCATACAACCATCGCCCTATGACGATGTCACGCGGCCTCTCACGTTTGCCGATGGTTATAATACCGTCCTGATGCGCTACGGGAATTATGTCCGCGAGCTGGCGGAGCGCGAAAAACTGCAAACCGCGGATCTCAACACCAGCGTGGTGGCCGCCCTGAAAACCGCTGACCAGAAGGATCACGGTCAAGCCCTGCAAATCATACCCGACCGCATTCATCCCGCCGCCGGCGGCCACATGCTGATGGCCGAAGCATTGCTCAGGAGCTGGAACGCGCCGGCCGTGGTCGCCGCGGTTGAGATCGATGCGGCCACCGGCGCCGTAGCGCGCTCGGAAAATACCCGCATCGCCGAAGTGAACACCCGGGACGGCATCTCATGGATCGAAACCGATCAAGCGCTGCCCATGCCTGTGGAGTGGACCAACGCTGTAACCAGCTTCGCCGTCCGCTGCTCGGATTTCATGGACGCACTTGATCGGGAGCCGCTCACAATTACCGGCCTGCCGCCGGGCAACTATACGCTCCGTATCGACGGCGATCCTGTCGGAACATTCACGGCGGATCAGCTCTCCGCGAGCGTCAACCTTTCCCCGCTGGCCACTCCCATGTCGGCCCAGGCCCTCGAAGTTCTCCAACTGACCTACTATCACAACCACCTGCGCTATACCAGCCGCCGATTCGTGAGTTTTCCGCTGGCGAAATACGGATTCGAGACCACTCGCCCCGCCATCGACGCGCTTGACCTCCTCGAGAATGACGTGGTCGCAGCCCAGCGCGCGGCCGCCCAGCCCAAGCCCCATCGCTTCGAAATCCGGCCCGTGCGATAAATCTCCGCCGGAGGCCGTGTGATCAAGCATGCGCTACGCTGGAGTTTGATACCGGCGCGTCTGCCATTCTTCTTTCCGCTGCTGCTGATCGCGTCTTCCGCTGCCCAGACGCCCTGCGAGGGCGTTGCCGCGTGGTCCCCCTGCGATCTCGCTTTTGACCTGCCGCCGGGCGCGGCCGCCACCTTCGAGGTGCAGGCCGAGTTTCGCTCGCCACGATTCAAAACCTATCGCATGCCGGCGTTCTGGACCGGCAAGCAGCTCCTCATCCGGTTTACTCCCACCGAGCCCGGGGAATGGATCTATAGGCTCAGCGGTAACGTAGCTGGTCTCGAAGGCAAGCAGGGCGCGTTTCACGCCGCTGATTCGCCCGCGCCCGGCTTCATTCACGTAGCCAACGTCCACCACTGGGCCACTGACGATCGCAAGGCGCATCTATGGATGGGGTGCATCGCGGACCGCCTCGGCTTTGAATCCGCTGCCGACGCCGACCGGCGTATTGCCGAGATTGCCGCCGGCAAGTGCAACCATATTCGCCTCTCCGTCCTGGGCAGCGCGGCCGACCGCGCGCGGGTCTGGCTCAAGGACGGCCCCAATCCCGCGCATTTCGACGCGTTGGATCGAACTCTGATGGCGATCCATAAGCGCGGCCTTACCGCCGATCTGCTGCTCGCCGCAGATCCGGATTACTGGAATGGACTGGCTCCCGACTGGCAGGCGCGCGAGCGGCTGATCCGATACCTGGTAGCCCGCTACGCTCCGCTCAATATTACCTGGCACGGTCTCGAACGCTGGGAGGACTACAAGGACAGCCGCGAGTTGCTGAAGCAGATCGGCCTTGCGTTGAAGAAGCTAGATCCCTACCAGCACCCGCGGTCCAGCGCAGCCACTATCACCTCCAGCCCCCTGCTGGCGGATGGCTGGATGGATTTCATCGTCGAAGGATCGATGGACCATCAAGTC
>JAYTVY010000676.1:0-6185 GCA_043743755.1 Bryobacterales bacterium
CAATATGATCCCGAAGCTGTCCGACACTCCCGTGATCGTTCTGCCGTGCGCATCCCGAAAAGTATATCGCGTCGAATCGTCGGCGCCCTTCTCGGCCGACCCTTGCCATACGTTTCCGTACTCGTCGCGCAGGCGGATGTGATCGCCATATCCGAAACCGTGCAGGCGCGCCTTTGACTTCTCCTCCTCGAAACTGAAGAAGCCGCCTGGCACTTTGGTATGAACGCGGTTTTTCTTGTAGATCACTATAGCCATTATCCGGGCAAGTTGAATGAATGAGCATCGGGGCTTACACTTAGTACTCGCCGGGATGTAATACTGGAAAGCCCATGAAAGCGCTCCTCCAGCGCGTCCGCGAGGCGCGTGTCGAAGTGGACGGAACCATCACCGGCGCTATCGGAACCGGTTTATTGATCCTGTTAGGCGTCTCCCGCACGGATACGAAACCCGACGCAGACTATCTGACCGAAAAAATCGCCGGACTCCGTATCTTTCCGGACGAGCAGGACCGCATGAATCGCAGCGTGACCGAAATCGGCGGTTCCGTTCTGGTTGTATCTCAATTCACTTTGTACGGCGACTGCGGCCGCGGACGCCGGCCCAGCTTCGATGAAGCCGCCCCGCCGGAAGAGGCGCGGGCGCTCTATGAATATTTCGTCGAGCGCCTGCGCGCAATGTCCGTCAAGACCGAGACCGGCGTCTTTCAAGCTTCCATGCAGGTGTTTCTCGTAAACGATGGCCCCGTCACCTTACTGGTAGAATCTAAGAAGAAACCGATGTAAGTAGTTACTTCCAAGGAGATTCCATGGCGCGGCCACGCAAGTCACTTCACAACGAGTCATTTCTGAGAGCGGCTCTCGAAGGATTGGAGCTGATGAAGCAGCGTATTGAAAATCAGCTTAGTGAGGTGCGTTCGCAGCTTGGGTTAGGATCGAGCCGGCGGGGACGTCCTGCCGGAAGCAAGAACAAGAAGGCGGTTGCCGAGAAGGCGCCCGGAAAGCGGCGGAAGATGAGCGCGGCGGCGCGTAAACGGATCGGCGCGGCTCAGAAACTTCGCTGGGCCAAATTCCACGCTTCCAAAAAGTCGTAGCCCCAGTCGAAGCGGCGGCTGATCTCATCCACCGGGCCGTTCGCAACCACTTTTCCCTTTTCGAAAAACACCGCGCGACTCGCCAGCGCCAGCGCGAATTGGATGTCGTGCGTCACAATCAGCTTGGCCTGGGGCAGGCTCCGCAGCAGTTCTCCGATCTGGCGGCGCCCTGGCGGATCCAGAAATGTGGTGGGCTCATCCAGAACCAGGATTTCAGGCTGCATGGCCAGCACGCCGGCCAGCGCGGCGCGGCGTTTCTCGCCCGCGCTCAAATGATACGGCGCCCGCCCCGCGATATGCGCCATGCCCACCTGCGCCAGCGCGTCGCGCGCGATTTGCTCCGCCGCGGCCAGCTCCACTCCTTGATTCAAGGGGCCGAAAGCCGCGTCCTCCAGAACTGTCGGCATGAACAACTGCTCGTCGGAATCCTGAAACACCATCCCGATCCTCGCGCGCACCTTCCGCAGCGTGTCGCGTTGCACCGGCATTCCGCACACCAGCACTTCTCCGTCGCCGGAGAGCAGTCCGTTCAGATGGAGCACAAAGGTGGTCTTCCCAGAACCATTGGCGCCGAAAAGCGCCACGGTCTCACCCGGATACAGTTCAAAGTCCACGCCATCCAGCGCCTGCGTGCCATCGTCGTAGCGATAGCGGAGATTGCGGACTTGAATCAGCGGCGTCATACGAACTGCGCTGCTATGCGGACCGCCGCCAGCCCAGAGCAGACGGCAAAAGCAAACACCGCATCCGGCCATCGGAAACGGCTCAAGCGCAGCGGCCGGAACCGGCCTTCAAACCCGCGCGACAACATCGCCCGATGGGTTCCTTCCGCGCGCGCATATGACCGCGCGAACAGGACCGCCAGCGCTCCGGTAGCCGCCGTCCATCCCGTCTTGCGATTGGCGCGCGCCGCTCCCTTGCGGCACGCCGCAGCCAGACGCATATGCTGCGCCTGCTCGGAGATCACGAACAGGTAACGGTACAGAAACTGGATCACCAGCACCAGCAGTCGCGGCACCCGCAGCCACTCCAGCCCCTCCAGCAGCGCCGGGAGCGGCGTAGTAGCCGCCAGCAGCAGCACTGCCAGCGCCGAGAGATAACTCTTCTCCACTAATGCGATTGCTGCCGCCGTGTCCCCCGCCAGCCAGCTTGCCACACCAAACGCCGCCGAGAATGGCAGCACCGCCGCCGCGCGCAGCAGCATTCGCAGCAGAGGCAGCCGCGCCGATAAAATCCCGGCTATCAAGAGCAACGCATAAATCGCGATGATAAGCGCCTGTTGCGGCTGCGTAGTGGCCAGGGCCACCAGAAAAACCAGCGTGGCGATGGTCTTCGCCCGCGCATCGCGCGCATGCCAGAGGCTGTGTCCGTGGCTCCATCGGTCCAGCGTGATGTGATGCAACTCAGGCGCTCCTCAGGCGGCGGATCACCCGCCCGGCAATTACGCAAGCCGCGAATACCAGCGTCAAGCCGGCCAGGCCGGCCGCCGCGCGCTTCAGCCAGATCGAACTCAGCACCGGAACCGCGTAATCGGCCAGCGGGGCATGGAAAGCGGATCCGCCCCCCAGCCCGAGCTGGGATCCCAGGCGTTGCAATCCGTCCGGCGCCGTGGACGCCAGCATGAATCCCGCCACCACCAGCAGCACCGCCGCGATAGCCACCGCCGCCATCATCTTGCCGCCCGACGCCGACGGCTCGCGACGCCACACCGGATTCAACTTCTCGATGGAGCCCAACACCGCCACCGTAATGGCGCCCTCCAGCAGCGCGCTCACCGCGAACAGCCCCGCGGAAATCAGCACCACCGCGCCCGGCATTCGCACTCCCGACACGAGTAATTCACTCAACGCCAGCCCCGCGCTCACCAGCACCGAAAGAAACGCTCCGACGAAAATCGCGATGCGGCGATGCGCGCCGCCACCCCAAAGCCGGAACGGGAGCCACGCCGCCAGCACCCCCGCGATGCCCATGTTGAAGACGTTGGCTCCCATCGCGAGGACGCCTCCGTCCTGGAATACCAGCGCCTGTACCGCGATGATCGCGGTCATCGCCACTGTCGCCGCCGCCGGCCCTAGCGTGTAAGCCAGCAGCGCCCCTCCCACCAGATGTCCGCTGGTCCCCAGCCCCACCGGAAAATTGATCATCTGCGCGGCGAATACGAAGGCCCCCATCACCCCCAGCATCGGTATCCGCGACCCGTCCCCCAGGTCTTTGCCGGCCCGCCGCGCAATTATCGCAAACGCCGGCGCAGTCACCACGTTCAGGGATGCCCAGACGGGAACGGACAAGAAATTGTCCGGAATATGCATTGGTAACGTTTCCACCGTAGCACGATCCCCCATTCCGTGCCACGGCGCGACACGCCGCCGGAGCCGGCCAGCGCGGATCGCGCTACGCTGGCTATGACCATGCACGAACTCAGCCGCATCGGCGTAGCCATTGACTCTCACCTGCTTAAGAAGTTCGACCGCCTGATAGCCTCCCGCGGGTACACCAACCGGTCCGAAGCATTCCGCGATCTCATTCGCGACGAACTGGTGGAGCGCACCTGGGAACATCCCGAGGCCAGCGTGGTGGGAACCGTGACCCTGGTTTATGACCATCACACGCGCATGCTCAATGAAAAACTGACCGACATGCAGCATTCGCATTTCCGCCAGATCCTCTCCACGCTGCATGTTCACTTGGATCACGATAATTGCCTCGAAGTACTGGTGGTTCGCGGCAAAGCCGGCGACGTGAAGAAGATCGCCGACTCGCTTATCAGCACGAAGGGCGTGAAGCATGGCCGCCTCACGATTACCGCCACCGGAGCGGAGTTGTGATCGTTGGCATCGGCACCGATCTCGCTGAAGTGGACCGCATCGAGCGCGCGATCCAGCGCCACGGTCCCCGCTTCATCCAGCGCGTGTACACCGCCGGCGAGATCGCGTATGTGGAACGCCGCAAGGCTGGGCGCTTCGAGCGCTATGCGGCCCGCTTCGCCGCCAAGGAAGCCGGCATGAAGGCGATCGGCACCGGATGGCGCAGGGGCGTGCGCTGGCGCGATTTTGAAACCGCGAACCTGCCCTCGGGAAAGCCCACGCTGCGCTTCCACGGCGTAGCCGCCGCAGTCGCCGAGAAACTGGGGGTCCGGAACATCTCGCTCTCGCTCACTCACACGTCCGTGCAAGCCATGGCCGTGGTGATTCTGGAAGGGTAATCGCGGATTTACAGGCTGGAGCGCTCGCGCAGATCTTCCACCGGAACTCCGGCCCGGAGTTGCGCATCCTCCAGCCGTTTGGCCTCCTGCCAGGTGAAGAGCATGCGATGCGCCACCGTGATATTGGACAACACGGCCACCACCCACAACACCGGCGCCATGCGGTCAAACAGCGCTCCGATGATCAACAGCACCACGCGCTCAGGCCGTTCCATGAAGCCGACCTTGCAGCTGGGTATGGTGTTCTCGGCGCGCGCCCGCGTGTAGCTCACCATCACCGACCCCGCCATCACGATGGCTGTCAGCACCACGTAAAAAGACCGGTTGATGGATCCATACCAGACCAGCAAGCCCATCAGCAGCGCCAGGTCCGAATAGCGGTCCAGCACGGAATCGAAGAATCCGCCGAAACGCGTGACCTGATTGGTCTCGCGCGCCACGCGGCCATCCACCATGTCGAAAATTCCCGCACCGATAATCACAAACCCGGCCGTTCGAAACTGGCCGGCCGCCAGCAGCACCGCTGCCGCGATATTAATTACCAATCCGAGGAAAGTAAGTACGTTGGGATGAATCTTGGATAGCGCCAACCCGCGCACGATCAAACGGATCACCTTGTTGCAGGTAACCCCGATTGCGCGTGTTGCCGTCATAGCCGTCTCTTCTCGATTCTATCCGAAAGCGCGTCAGCCTGGCGCTACGTATCCAGGCAGTTCGTGAATAGTGGTCAGCTTGAGGATTTCCATTTCCCGGGGGCCATCCGGAATCTGGACCTTTACCGTATCGCCCTCGCGCTTTCCCAGCAGGGCTTTGCCGATGGGCGAGGTCGTCGAGATGCGCCCCTTTGCGAGGTCGGATTCCTCGGTGGTCACCAGGTTATAGGTCACCTCCAGGTCCTTCTCATAATCCAGAACCACAACCATCGAACCCAGTCCCACGCGATCCCGAGGGATGCGCGACATGTCGATCATGGAGACCTCGCGCAACCGGGATTGCAGTTGCCCCAGGCGGGCGTTTACCACGCCTTGGCGCTCCTTGGCGGCGTGATATTCCGCGTTCTCCTTAAGGTCGCCATGCGCCCTCGCTTTGGCGATTTCCCGGGGCAGCTCGATCCGCAGCTCATTTTCAAGCGCGGCGATCTGCTCTTCGAGCTTCTTCTTCAGCTCTTCCATGCCGGATTGCTTTCCACAAGGACATTATACGGGGTGGGGCAGTCGGCCTCGCCTGCCGGCGGCCTATTGGCCCGTAATCGTCAGATCTCTTGAAACAGCCCCTGCGTCGATGTGGAAAACGTTGTTGCCCGGCGCCGGACCTAGCCTCACCACCAGTTCCAAGGCGCCCGGAATGTCGCTGTCCACCGAAAACAGCGAAATTACGCTGCCTCCGCCGGCGGTGACGGTAACATTGGGCGCCACCGCCAGCGCGATTCCCTCCGCATCCGCGATACGCAGCACAATCGATTGCCTGGAGCCGCGGCGCGCGCTGGCGGGTGGATTAAACACGCTCACATACCGAGCCGTCTGCGCTCCCACCCCGTACCAATAGGGAACCGCTGTCACGGTCTGGCTCTGCGAACCTTGAATCCGCAGAAATCCCCAATACGATCCTGGCGCCAGCCCCGAGTTGGTGTACTGCACGGCCACATCCTGGCTCTGCCCGGGCAAGAGTTGCACCATATTCATAGCCAGGGCGGGCGCTGGACCGTTGAACGGCTGCGCGACGATCGAGAAAGTATCCGCATTCATGCTTATGTTGCTCACGGTGAGCATCCGAGTCTCATCCACCGTGTCGGATCCGATCCCAAAACTGAGCGATGCCGGAACAGCCGCCGCCGTTGCGTTCAGCGCCGCCAGCACATTCAAGAGCCCGCCGCCCGCCTGCTGCAGCGGAAGC
>JAYTVY010000677.1:0-3511 GCA_043743755.1 Bryobacterales bacterium
GTCCGCGCCATCGATCTGCCAGTTGTTCTGCGCGATGCGCGCGCCGTTGATGGAGCCGGCGCCGTTCACGCCAGGCGCCAGCTTGATAAGTTGCGTAAAGTCGCGGCCGTTGAGCGGCATGTCCTGCACGGCCTTGTCCGGAATCACCTGGTTCAGCGTGGATGTGTCGGTATCGATCATTACCGCCGATGCCGCCACTTCCACCGTCTGCGTCTGGGACGCCACCCTCATCGAGAGCCGCAAGCCCGTGACTTTGCCCACCTCCACCGCCACGTTTTCGGCGCGAACCTTGTCGAAACCGGTATGGGCCACGGTCACTTGATAAGATCCGAGGGGCAGATCCGGAAAGGTAAACTCGCCCGTGCCGGTGGTGGCGGTGTCGCGGCGCAGTTGCGTCGCAAGATTGACCGCCTGCACCTCTGCTCCGGCAATCGCTGCGCCGCTGGTATCCGTTACGCTCCCGCTGATGCCGCCGCGGAAAGTCTGTGCAAAGGCTGAAAAGCTGAGAATAGCCGCCAGCGCGAGACCAATGGAAAATCGATTCTGCATAACGTCCCCCTCTTGTTATGGCGTGAACGATGGTTTAGCTGCACGACAGGGGCAACTAGCTGCCAGGACTTCCCGTTTCCCTTCCTGGCGAACACTCTGTGCCGGAGCACGAGGGAAGCGGTGTTCCGTCGAGCGCGCCTGAAACTCAATCCCGAACGAACACGGTTAAGATTGCAAGCATGGTAGCACATTCGATTGCCGAAGACCGGTCCAGGCGGCTACCCTTGGGAAAGTGGCCTCTTTCGACCTGATCGTCCTCGGCTCCGGACCGGCCGGACAGCGCGCGGCCATACAAGCCTCGAAGGCGGGCAAGCGAGTGGGTCTCGCCGAGAAGCGCGAAGTGATCGGCGGGAACTGCATCAATACCGGCACCATCCCCAGCAAGACCATGCGCGAGGCGGTGCTGCATCTTTCCGGCTACTACTATCAGAACGTTTACGGCAGCAATTACCGCGTAAAGGAAAAGATCACGATGGCGGACCTGGCTTTCCGCGTCCAGCGCGTGATCAAAACCGAGATCGACGTCATTCAGGCGCAGCTTTCGCGCAATAACGTTGAGATGCTGTTCGGCGTGGCCAGTTTTGAGGATCCGCACAGCATTCGCATTGAAGGCTCGCGCGGCAGCCAGACGTACACCGCCGAAAAGATCATCATCGCCACCGGCACCAAGCCGGCGGTTTCACCGGCGGTCCCGCTGAACGGCAAGAACATCATCAACAGCGATCAGATTCTGCAAATGCCGGAGATACCCAAGACGCTGATCGTGGTGGGCGGCGGCGTCATCGGGGTGGAATACACCTGTATGTTCGCAACGCTGGGTGTGCGCGTGGTGCTGGTGGAAAAACGGCCCCGCCTGCTGGAATTCGCCGACGCCGAAATGGTGGAGGCGCTCTCCTATCACCTGCGCGACACGCGCGTCACGCTGCGGCTCAATGAAGCCGTGGCGAGCGTGGAGGATCTACCCGATGGCACCGTGGTGGCGTACCTCGAAAGCCAGAAGAAGATCTCAGGCGATGCGGTGCTCTATGCCGTGGGCCGCCAGGGCAACATCGAGGAACTGAATCTCTCGGCGGCCGGAATCGAAGCGGACGACCGCGGCCGCATCAAAGTTGACGCCGACTATCTCACCAGCCAGCCGCATATTTACGCCGTGGGCGACGTTATCGGATTCCCCAGCCTGGCTTCAGTCTCCATGGAACAGGGCCGCATTGCCGCGGCGCGCGCCGCGTGCCGCGACACGCACTCCAATCCCGCCACGTATCCATACGGCATTTACACTATTCCCGAAATCTCATTTATCGGCAAGACCGAAGAGCAGCTGACCGACGAAGACGTGCCCTATGAGGTAGGCGTATCCTACTATCGAGAAATCGCCCGGGGCCAAATCCGCGGCGATACAACCGGACGTCTTAAGCTGATATTCCACCGGGAAACCAAGGAAATTCTGGGAGTTCATATCATCGGCGAAGGCGCATCCGAGCTGCTGCACATCGGCCAGGCGGTGATGATTCTGGGCGGCAAGATGGACTACTTCGTCAACACGGTTTTCAACTACCCAACCCTGGCCGAATGCTACAAAGCGGCCGCCTTCAACGGGCTGAATAAGCTCTCGCGATTTTAGAGCGGAGATTTTTCCATGCGGCGAATTATCGGAGTCACCACGGCCGACCACGTTGCAGCCGGGTTGGTGCAGGGCAACCAGCTCTCCAGCCCGCTCCGGATGTATCCCGGTGAAGGCTGCGCCGAAGAACTGAGCACCATGCCAACCGAGGCGATCGCGCAGTGCATCCGGCGCGAAATCGAAGTCCTGGCTGGCGGTGAACCCGTGGATGCCGTGGGCATCGGCTTCCCCGGCATCGTCAGCGCGGGCGTAATCGAAGAATCCCCGAACCTTCAGCAGCTCAAGGGCGCGCGCATGCAGGAGGTGATAGCCTCAGCCCTGGCCGAAGCCGGAATCCTTGCGCCGGTATCCATCTATAACGATGCCGACATCGTGGCGGCCGGACTCGCAGCCGCGCGCGGGCAGCTGGACCAGCACATTCGCGTCTGGACCGTCGGCAATGGCATCGGATTCGGCGTCTACCCCTGGCGAGAGGGCGTCTGGGAAGGCGGCCACGTCGTGGTTTCGCTGGATCCCGCTGAAAAATACTGCGGCTGCGGCGGCCGCGGGCACCTGGAAGGCATCATGGGTCACCGCGCCATGCGGCTCCGCTTCCTCGACATGGAACCGGAAGAGGTCTTCGAGAACGCGGCCAAGGGTGACCAGCGCTGTGCGGATTTCGTTCGCTTATGGCATCAGGCCCTGGCCGCCGCGACGGCCAATTCCGTTCATATGGTGGGACCCGGGAAGTTCTACATCACCGGCTCGCAGGCTCACCACGTCGATATCGCGGTTCTGAACACCTATATGCACGAAATGGTGAAGATGAGCCCGCTGCAAGGCTATGTGTTCGAGGTAGTGCGGGGCAGCGATGAAATTGCCATCCTCGGCGCCGCGGTCAATGCGGAGCGTGGCGCATTCCCGGAGTGACATTGAACGGCCTTCACTTGGAAGAAAGGACAAACTGATTGCCATCCGGATCGCGAAACATCGCGAAATGGCCCCACGGCTGTTTCGCTGGAGGCGCCAGAAACTCCACCCCGCCTGCCAGCAGCTCGTCATAAGTGCGCTGCACGTTGTCGCAATAAAAGGTGGCCGGCGAGAAGGTTCCGATCCGCTCGGCATGACCCTCGGGAGTGAACAGGACGACCAGCGTCTCCGCTCCGGGTATCGAAAGCTCAATCCAGCGCTGCTTGTCGTTGAACGGCTTGTCGGTGTTGATCCTGAAACCCAGCTTTTCCGTATAGAACGACAGCGCGCGGTCCTGATCCGTAACGGGAATGCTGACGAACTTGACGCCTTTAATCATGCATCGAGAATACCGGAAGGCTCCGGTTCCGTCAATCCATTATCGCTTACTAT
>JAYTVY010000678.1:0-6585 GCA_043743755.1 Bryobacterales bacterium
TTCTTGAGTGCTGCCGGACGAATCAACCTTTTCCCGCGTCGCATCGGGATGGGGTGCGCGCGCAAGAGGTGATCTCGGCGGGGATGAGTGCGATGATCACGCCTGAGCACGCGGCTCCGATAGGGCGGGGCTGAGGACACGGCGTTACGCGCTCTGCGGGGGGACCACGCTGTTTTGCGAGAGGAGCTGGTCAACCTGATCCGGCCGCAAGGACTGGCCGAACAGGTGGCCTTGCACTTTGTCGCACCCGACAACGCGCAGCAGATTCAGCTCTTCCAGCGTTTCCACGCCTTCGGCGACCACGCACAGGTCCATGTTGTGAGCCAGGCGCACGATGGTCTGGACGATGGGCAGCGAGCCCGCCGGACGGTGCAGATCGCGCACGAAGGATTGATCGATCTTGAGCGAATTCACGGGCAAGCGGTTGAGGTAACTGAGCGAGGAATACCCGGTTCCGAAGTCGTCGATGGAAATGCCCACGCCTAGCTCGCGCAGTTGCGTCATCCGGCGAGTGGAGGCCTGGATGTCGCGCATGACGAAGCTCTCGGTGAGTTCCAATTCAAGCGCAGCCGGCGGGAGGCCGCTCGAGGCCAGCGCGGCGCGCACGGTTTCGACGAATTCGACGCCTTCGAACTGAAGCGCCGAGACGTTCACGGACACGCCCGCGCCCGTGTGGCCCGCCGTGCGCCAGCGGGCGCTCTGGGAGCACGCCTGGCGCATCACCCAGGATCCGATGGAGACGATGAGGCCGGTCTCCTCGGCGATGGGGATGAAGCGCTGGGGAGCGATACGCCCGTGAGTGGGATGGTTCCAGGAGAGCAGCGCTTCCAGGCCCGCCAGTTTTCCGTCCAACCCCACCATGGGCTGGTAAAGCACTTCGAGCTCGCCGCGCTCCAGGGCTCGCCGTAATGCATTTTCCAGTTGAAAACGTTCGGGGCCGGAGGGATGGCGTTCGGCGATGAATACCTGAAGACCGTTCTTGCCTTTGTTCTTGGCCGCGTACATGGCCAGATCGGCGCTGCGGAGCAGGCCCGCGGCGTCCTGGCCGTCCTTGGGATACATTCCGATCCCGATGCTGGCGGTGACGAAAAGCTCATGGCCGTCCTCGAAGCCATCAATGAGATACGGGGCCCGCAGCGCTTCGAGGAACTGCGAGGAAGCGCTGGAGGCACAGTCCTCGGGCGGCTGCTTCAACACGACCGTGAATTCGTCACCGCCCACGCGCGCCACCAGGTCGTCCGGGCCGGCGAGTGATCTCAGACGCTCGCCCACGGCCTTCAGTAATCGGTCGCCGATGGCATGCCCGAGCCAGTCGTTGTTTTTCTTGAACCAATCCAGGTCGATGAACAGCAAGGCGATGGAGCCGGATGCTTTGCGAGCGCCGGAGAGCGCCTCTTCCAGCAATTGCATGAAGAAGAGGCGATTGGGCAAGCCGGTGAGTGAATCATGCCGGAGATGCCAGGTCAGGCGGTCGGCGTCGGCGCGCTGGCGGTCCGCCTGCACGCGGTATTCGGCTATGAAGCGTCCGATGCCGCGCGCCATCAGCTCGACCATCTCGCGCTCTTCGCGGGTAAACTCGCGTGGCGCGTCGGCATCGCTCGAAAAGAACGCCAAGGTTCCGTACAATTCCGAATCCACCGGGATTGGCACGCGGATGCAGGTTTCGCCGCCCGAGGAACAGCGCATCGCTCGCACCACACCCTCCCCGTCATCGAACTGGAGCACAAGACCGGAAGGGAGGCGTAAGGCTCGGCAACCGATTTCGAGGAAATCGGCGAAGACCTGCTCCAGATGCGTGACCGGCTGCTCGATTTCCCGGGGCAAAATCGGGGGAGGGCTGGGCGCTGGCATCTATTACCGTTTTAGCGCGAACGGCGGCGCGGCACAATGGAGTACTGTCCCAGGACTCGCGGTACTGACCTTCGCTTATTTCTTCACGACGCCGTCCGCGGACACGGCTACTTCCGACTTCTTCTTGCCCTTGGTGACCGCGGCTTCGTAAGAAACCACACCATCCTTGGTCACGGATTCAGTCTTCGTAATCTTGCCGCCGGCGGCATACTTCTCGATTGCGGCGCGGGCCGCCGCGGGAATGGAGGCGATAGCTACTTCTTCTTCCACTTCGACAAGTTTCCCGCTGGTATCGAACAAGAAATCCTTCGAGTGGCCGTTGACGCGCGTCTCGGCCTCGTAGAACGTTTGGCCGTTCTCCACCTCTTTGCCCAGTCCACGCAATTCCAGGCCCTTGGTCTGCTCCTGAACCGCCTTTTGAACAGCGGGGGGCAGATCTTTCATTTTCACGGGCGTGTCGGCAGCCAGCGTCAGAGCCAGGCCGCTAATCAGACAAAGTATTCGCTTCATGGGATCTCCTTGGTGTTGTCACTGCTCGTATACAAGTACCGCGAACGAACCGGCCTTCATTTTGCGCCGCTGTCCCTGCACGGCGGGCTCAAAATCCGCGATGGGCAAGAAAAGGCGATGCGTCTTGGGATCCACGGCCATCGTGCGGGCGCCCGGAACGGTCTTAAGCGGGTCGGCCGGTTTGAACAGGGTGGCGCTCACTTCACCTATGATGGCGGTGGTGCCGTCGCCGCAAGAATCGAAAATCAGACCGGTACCCGCATCGAACGCGGTGGCGTCCACGCCTTTGCCGATGGGCAGGGTCTTGATCATAGCGCCGCTGGCCGAATCCACTATCGCCATCATCTGATTCCCGCAGCCGACGAACAGGCGGTGGGTCTTCGCGTCCATGGCCATGCCGCTGGGCTCATCGCAAGGCGCCAGCTTCCAGCGCGCTTCCACCTTGAGCTTGCGGGGATCGAGGCGCACCACTTCGTTGGTGTCCTCGATATTCACATACACGGAACCGGTTCCGTCGGTGGCCGCGAATTCGGGCTTGCCGCCGAGTTCGATAGTGCCGGCCACCTCGCCGGTCTTCCCGTTCAGCACCGTGGCGCTCTTGCCGCTCCCGTTAAACGCGAACACCTGCTGGGTTCCGGAGTGATACAGGATGGCATCCGGGTTCTTGCCCGTCTTCAGCTCTTCGCCGATCTTGGCGAGGGTCTTCAAGTCGAACACGGTTACGGTGGATGACCCGCCGTTGCTGATAAAGCCGCGGCCCAGATCGGGCGCCAGGGCGACTCCGTGCACGCCGTGCAGGCCCTCGATCTTGCCCGCTACAGCAAGCGAGTCGGCATCCAGAACATCGACTTCAGCCGTGTGGGAAATGTAAACGCGGCGCGCTTCGGCATCCACGGCAACGTAGTCCCAGCCGCCTTCTCCGCCGAGCGGGACCTTTTTCAGTAAATGATAAGGGCCGCTTGAGGCGCCGAACGCAGCCACCGCCATGAAGAATCCAAGTACCAGACGCATATCTGCATCGTAACGCCCGGATCTGAAGTTCGGCTGAAAGAGGCTAATTCAGGTATGTTTAACTGCCGCTAAAGACCAGGCCGATGCCGAAGGCGCGGTTGGAGGGCTCGATCATCGGGATGATTTTGGGTTGCAGCCAGCCGTGGTGGTGGAGTTGATGATTCTCGTGGGTTTGGTAAACGTACCGGCCGATGAACCAGCCCATGGCCGCGCCGGCAACGATGTCCGATGCGTAGTGCTGCTGCGCTCCGAAACGGGCGGTGCTCACCACCGCCGCCAAGCCGTAGGCAATGATCGGGACAATGATGGTGTGCTGATATTCGTGCGCAACTACCGACGCCAGAGACCAGGACGCGATGGCGTGGCCGGACGGGAACGAAGCGCCTCCATCGAAGAACTGGCCGGGCTCCTTGCTGGAGTTGGGGCGGTTCCGGCGGGCCACGGTCTTGAGTACCTGGGACACAATTACGGTGTCTATCATGGCTTCCGCGCCCAGAATTCCGGTCTCGCGCGCCTTCGCATTATCCAGACCGACGCCGAAAGCGTAGAATCCGGCGGCCACGGGTATCAAAGTGTACACCGCTCCCACCCGGGAAATGTTATTAGCCCACTTAATCTGGGTGCGGCCGTTCTCAAAGGTATTGATGGTGCGGTGGTCGGTTGCGATTAAAACGGCCGTTACCGCTCCAAAGCCCAGCCACCACTTCGCATCGCCGCGGTGCATGTGAAACGGACTGGTCCAGATTTCCTTCTGATCGATAAGGATGTTGGCGCCAAGCTTGCGGAGCAGCGGAACGGCGCGCTCGGTGTCGCCGGGATAATAGACGCGATCCCGGGAATCTTCCGGGGCGGTCTGCGGCTGATCGCCTGGGGCCGACCCTGAGTTCGACGTTATTAATATGTCCGCGGCCAGCGCCGGCGGGAGCGAGGGCATCTGAGCCGCAAGCGGTACTCCGGCTAGCAACGCAGCTACTAATCCGTACAAACGCGGTTTCAGCACGCAGGATCTCCCTTACAGGGAGACCCCGCGGCCTCGAAAAGGTTTCAGCGGGTGTCGCGCAGGGTGCGGAGGTCGGAAAGATCCGAGGCGAGGACATCGCGGTCGCGCGATTCCAGTGTATTGTTCTTCACCACGTTCTTCAAGTCGTCAATCGCGTCGTCGAGCTTGCCCTTTTCGAAATGGCCGTTTTTCAATTCGCGGTCAAACTCGGAGAGTTTTTTCTGGACGTTGTGGTAGCGTTCACGCTCTTTTTCGTTACTGTGCACGAATTCCGCCGCCCGTTCCAGATCGCTCTGAACGCGGCTTACCAGGTCTCGCGCGCGGCCGTATTCCTGAGCCGGCAGCAGCGCCGCGGTTCCTGCCAGTGCCCCTAATCCGAACAGAATTTGTTTGGCGGCGGTACGCCGTGAAATTGTCGTCATATGGTCCCCCGTCTATGGACTCCTGAGCGGGCCGGTTAGTGTCATCCGTTAGCGGGGAAACTCAAGGAAAAACGGGCCCCGGCGCCGGGGGTGGATTCCACCTGGATGCCGGTTCCGTGGAGCTGGGCGATGGTTTGCGCGATGGATAGTCCCAGCCCCGAGCCGCTCGATCCGCTGCGAGCCGGATCGGCCCGGTAGAAGCGCTCAAAAATATGGGGCAAGGCCTCGGCGTCTATGCCTTCGCCGTTATCATGCACGGAAATGCCGTTGCCGGCGGCGGTTACGGTCACCTCGCCGGCTGGCGGGGTATGTTTCAGCGCGTTGTCCACCAGAATCATCACCAACCGGCGAAGGGCCGGTTCGTCGCCGCGCACTACCACGGGCTCGCGGGGAACGCCGGCCGTAAGCTGGATTCCTTTCGACGCGGCTACCGGCTGCATCCGGTCCACGATGTCCCGGGCAATGCCGCTGAGGTCGACGCCGGTGAACGACAAGGCGAGGTCGCTGGCGTCCGCCCGCGCCAAGGCCAGCAGGTCGCCGGTAAGCTCGGTCATACGCTCGGCTTCGGCTTGAATCTGTTCGAGCGCGAGCCGGTATTCCTCCGTCTCGCGCGTGCGGCGCAAGGCGAGCTCGGCGGTGGCGCGGATTAAAGCCACGGGCGTCCGCAGCTCATGCGAGGCGTCGGCGGTAAACTGGCGTACGCGCTGCAGGGCGGTTTCCATGCGCGCCAGCACTCCGTTCCAGGCTTCCGCGAGGCGCTGCAATTCATCGCCGGTACGGGGAACGGACAGCCGGGCCGAAAGATCTTGCCCTCCCAGGGATTGGGCCGTTCTGGTCATTTCATCCACCGGCGCCATGGCACGGCGGCTGATCCAGTAACCGCCCAGGCTGGCGGCCAGAAGCGCGGCCGGAACGGACAGAAAGAGCAAGGTCCGGAGACTGGCCAGAACGTCCTGGACTTCATCCAGCGGAGTGGCCAGGGTGGTTTGGTAAACGACGCCGCCGGACTCGATGGTAGTGGACCAGACCCGGAACGGGCGGCCCTTATCGACGATGTCGCGGTATGTGGACGCCGGATTCAGATCCGCCAGGAAGGCCGCCGTGCGACCGGGCGAAGTAACGATTGGCCGGCCCGCGCCATCGCGAACCAGGAGCAGCGTCCCATCGGCCATTTCTTTGGCGAACTCGGACAGCTCGTCTTGGAGTTGAGCGGCGCTCATCCCGCTTTCGAGGTCGAGCAGAGTGCGCATACCCTGAACCTTGGCCGCCAGCCTTTGATCCACGCCGGCCGTAAGCCGCTGCCGGATGGCGAACCACATGCCGCCGGCGAACAGCGACAGCGCCGCCAGCAGGACGGCTGCATACCAGAGGGTCAGTCTCAGGCGTATGGACATGCGTGCGTCATTCCTCGGGCCTCAGCGCGTATCCCACGCCGCGCGCTGTTTGAATCAGCTTGCGCTCGCCAGGCTGTTCCAGCTTGGCCCGCAACAGGCGCAGAAAGACATCCAGCGTGTTGCTCTGAATGTCCGGTCCCACGCCCCACACGGTTTCAATCAACAGGTCCCGCGGCACCACGCGCCCGGCATTGCGCATCAGCAGTTCCAGAATGCTGAACTCCGTGCGGGTGAGCGCGATGCGCCGGGCGCCCCGCTTCACTTCACGGCTTCCGGCATCCAGCGTGAGATCGGCCACCTGGAAGCAGACCGGCTGCGGAGCGGGTCCACGCCGGCCGAGTGCGCGGACGCGCGCTAGCAAAACATCGAACGAGAAAGGCTTGGTGAGATAGTCGTC
>JAYTVY010000679.1:0-6717 GCA_043743755.1 Bryobacterales bacterium
GGTGGCGTAATCGACCGCCAGTTGCTTCGTCATGGCGATCACCGCGCCCTTGGTGGAGCAATAGGCGAAGCGGCGCTTGACGCCGATGAGTCCGGCGGCTGACGCGATATTGATAACCACGCCATGCGCCGCGAGCAACCGCGGCATGGCGGCCCGCGTGACCAGGAAGATGGATTGGACGTTCACGCGGAAGAGACGCTCATAGTCGGCAAGCTCAGTCTCCTCGATACTGCCCACCAGCCCGATGCCTGCGTTGTTCACCAGAATGTCGAGCTGCGGAATATTCGCGAACATTTCCTTTACAGCGCGTTCGTCCGTAACGTCGCAGATCACCGCTTGCGAGCCCGGAAGCTCGGAGGCGAGGCGCTCGGCGCGGACAGCATCGATGTCGGCGATGTAGACGCGCGCACCGGCAGCAGCGTAGATCCGGCAAGTGGATTCTCCGATCCCGCTCGCGCCCCCGGTGACGAGAGCGGTGCGGCCATCCAGTCTGAAGGGTGCGTTCATCTATCAGATTGTAGCGGGCGGGGAGTGCGATCACCCAACGCAGTCGGCCAGCGCTCCGCTGACGCTCGGGTACCGGAAGTGAAACCCTGCGGCTTCCGCGGCCACTGGCATAACACGCTGGCTGGCCAGGATGACGCTCGCCATTTCGCCGTAGCCGAGCTTCAGGGCCAACGCCGGGACTGGAAAAACCCCGGGACGATGCACTGCCGCGGCCAGAGTTCGGGTGAATTCGGCGTTCGTTACCGGGTTGGGGGCGGTGGCGTTAACTGGGCCGCGCAGTGCATCGGCGGTGAGAGCGTAGCGAATCAGCGCGGTTACATCGGATACGTGAATCCACGACATCCATTGGCGGCCGTTGCCGAGTTTGCCGCCGAGACCCAGGCGGAAAATCGGGAGCATTTTAGATAATGCGCCGCCGTCACGGCCCAGCACCACGCCTAAGCGCAGCAAGACGACGCGGATGCCCAGCGCTTCGGCGAGGTGTGCCGCGCTTTCCCAATCCTCGGTCACCTGGGCGAGGTAGCCGGCGCCGGTAACGGATTCTTCCGTGAGGATTTCATCGCCACGGTCGCCATAGATGCCGATGGCGGACGCGCAGATGAGAATTTTCGGACGGCGCGAGAGTGTGGAGAGCGCATTCACCAGGTGGCGGGTGCCATCCACGCGGCTAACGCGGATGCGCTTCTTCGCTTCGGCGTTCCAACGCTGCGCCACCGGCTCTCCCGCCAGATGCACGATGGCGCCGGCGCGGTCGAGCGACTCCGGCGGAGGCTCCTGGCCGGACAGCGTGTCCCAGCTCTTGCGGCCAAGCACCACAACTTCGTGAGAATCCGCTTTCAATTCTTCGATGAGATGACCGCCCAGGAAGCCGCTGCCGCCGGTGACCGTTATGTTCATTGCACACCCAGCGATTCGATTTCGGCGATATACGCATCCACATCCGTTTTGCGGCGCATGCCCTCGATCGACATATAGCGCACCTGCCCGAAGATGGGCCGGTTGAACCAGGGACGGTCATGCAGGCCGAAGCACCAGAGTATGTTGGCGTAGGTGTTCGGATCGCGGCCGTCGAGCGCGTAGCGGTCATGCAGATCGATCATGGTTTCCAGCGCCTCCGCGGGAGTAGCGGACCACTCGATGATTTTCTTGCCCCAGTACATGCGGTAATAGCCGTGGATGGCGCCGCGCAGCAGCAATTCGGTCTGGGTGGCGTTCCACAGCGCGTCGTGAGTTTCGCCTCGCTCGAACTGCGCGGGAGTGTAAACGGGATCGCGAGTATCGGCGGTGTGCGCGTCCAGAGTGGCGCGGGCCCAGTTGGGTAGTGCGTCGAGTGTGGGCGGGCACTCCGTGAAGCGCGCGAAGTTGAACGCCAGCTCGCGGCGCACGATCAGCTCTTCCAGAAACTCGGGCGACCCGCCGGCTTGCTTCACGGCCAGCGCGATTTCGAGCGACGAGATATGCCCGAAGTGGAGATAAGGACTCAGCCCGGAGGTGGCGTGCGCGTTGGGCTGGTTGCGGTGTTCGGCGTAGCGGGTAAGGTTGTGAGATAGAAAATGGCTCAGCCGCTCATGTGCGGCCAGGCTGCCTCCGCGGCAAGTGAGCGACGGGAAAACTGTGTGGTCGATGTCGCAAGAGGCCACCAGCGCGGGAATTTCTTCGGCCGTGATCGACGGGTGCCGGCCGGTGTAGCGGCGGCGGACAGCGGGAGGCGGCGCGGGTTGCAGATATGCATCCAGCAGACGGTTGATTTTAGGGCGTATGGTGTATGCGGCATACTCGCGCTTTTCAAACACCGACATGGGAACAATGCAGCTCGAATCGACGGCGTAGTACGGGATGTCCAGTTTTGCGGGGACGCTCGCGTTGTGGCGGCGGGCGACGAAAGTTGGGTAATCGTCCGTAATCACGGCTGCGGCTTCGCCGGCGAGTGTGTACAGCATGTCATTCGGATCGGAACGTTTCTGGCGGAGGTGGAACCAGTAACCGATGCCCAGTTCGTTCAAGCCGCGGGCCATGCCGGGAACCCCTTCCAGCAGGAAGGTGTGCAGGCGATCGCTGGCGTGCGGGTAGGAACTGGTGACCGATTCGTAGCACAGCACCGGCAGATCCAGCGTATTGGCCAGTTCAGCGGCATAAGCCAGAGCGTGGTTCGAATCGGCGCGGCGGTTCATCTGGGCCCAGTAGAGTACATAGGCCGACGCTCGGCGAACGGAAGCGTGGTTGAGTTGCCGGACGCGGTTTTGCATGCGCGGTTGCTACACTTAGAGTTTAACGGCCATGTCAGCTTGGAATCGGGCGAAATTATTGTGGGGGTACCTCCGGCGCCAAGAGCGGTTGAGCGCGCTGCCGATGGAGTATATCGTCGAGACCACGGCCAAGTGCAACCTCTACTGCCCCATGTGTCCCCGCGAGACCCATAAGCAGCCCAAGGAAGACATGACGGACCAGATCTTCACGCGGCTCGTGCGGGAGTCCGGTGGAAGCGCGGAACACATGATGCTGATCGGGCTGGGCGAGCCCTTCATGGACCGCAAGATCTTTGAGCGCATCGAGTACTGCGAAACACACAATATTTCTACACTGCTATCGACGAATGGAACGTTTCTCGATGAGAAAATGGCCGAGCGCCTGCTGGATTCTCCGCTCGAACACATCACGCTAAGCATGGACGGCGCCACCAGCGAATCGTACGAGTTTTACCGCAAGGGCGCGAAGTTCGAAAAAGTGCGGGATAACTTCGTGCGATTCGCGCGCATGAAGCATGCGCGCAAGGCGAAGGTCCAGATCGTGGTGCAGATGGTTCGGATGGAGCGCAATGCGGGCGAAGTGGACGACTTCATGCGGTACTGGAGCGCGGTGCCGGGAGTGGACCAGGTCCGGATCAAGGAAGACGAGACCAACCTGATGCAGCCGGATTCTGGGCATGCGGCGGAAGACTGGAAGTATCCGTGCCACTACTTGTGGCGAGGCACGCTGTATGTGAAGCACAACGGCGATGTGTATCCGTGCGTGCAGAGCTACATGCTGGACGGCGCGCCGGTGGGCAATATCGGGACCGAAGAGATGGGCGAAATCTGGAACTCGGACGAGATGCGGCGCATGCGGCGGCTGCACTCGGCGGGCCGCGCGAGCGAGGTAGGCATCTGCTCGCGCTGCTGCACCACCATTCCGCACCCGCTGCTGGTCACCGGAAGCATGCTGCTGCCGGGAAAGACGGTGCGCAAGATGCTGCCGTGGGTGGAGCGCCTGACGTATGTGTCGAAGAAGCTTCCGGCGAGGTTTCTGAACCCGCCGCGCAAGAAGTCGCAAGAGCTGGTGCAGATCGAGCGCGTGTAATCCGCGCCACCGCTTTCTACTCCCTTGGCGCCAGGATACCGAGCGTTTTCATCTTTCGGTAAAGATTGCTGCGCTCCAGGCCTAATAACTCGGCGGTGCGTGTTACGTTGCCGGCGGTTTCATCGAGCTTTTTCAAAATGTAGTCGCGCTCGGCGGCGGCCCGGACTTCGTGCAGGCTGCCGAAGCGCTCGGGGGCGCGATCGAAAACCGCGCGGCGTCCGGCGGTGAGCGGGATGTGCCGCGCGTCCACGCGGATCTGGGGGTTCATGATGACGATGCGCTCCATCAGATTGCGCAGCTCGCGGATATTGCCGGGCCACTGATAATCTTGCAGGACGCTGTAGGCTTCCGGCGTCAGTTCCTTGGGTTTACGGCCGTACGCGGTGGTGAATTCCTTCAGGAAATGGCCCGCCAGCAGCGGGACGTCTTCGATTCGCTCGCGCAAAGGCGGTACGTAGAAGGGAATCACGTTCAAGCGGTAAAAAAGATCCTCGCGAAAGTTGCCCCGCTCGATTTCTTCCTCGAGATTCTTATTGGTGGCGGCCACCACGCGGGTGTCCACTTGTATGGAAGTGTCGGCGCCGATGGGCTCGAAGCGTTGTTCATCCAGAGACCGCAGCACTTTGGCCTGGGTCTTAAGGCTCATGTCGCCTACTTCATCCAGAAACAGCGTGCCGCCGTCGGCCTTCTGAAATTTTCCAATCTTGTCTTCGGCCGCTCCGGGGAAGCTGCCCTTGCGATGGCCGAACAGCTCGCTCTCGATGAGATCCTCCGGGATGGCCGCGCAGTTGACTTCGACGAAGGCTTCGCGAACGCGCAGGCTGCCGCCGTGGATGGCGTGCGCCACCAGTTCCTTGCCGGTTCCGCTTTCGCCATAGATCAGCACCCGGCCGTTGGTCGAGGCCATCAGAGCCAGCTGCTGGCGCAGGGCTTTCGTGGGTACGCTTTCGCCGATAATCTGCAGCGGGCCGCGGCCGTTTTCCTTGAGCCGTTCCAGTTCGCTCTCCAGGCGCCGCTGCTGCAGAGCGTTCTTCACCACCACCGTGACTTTCTCAATGGTGAGCGGTTTTTCCAGAAAATCGAAGGCGCCCAGCTTGGTGGCCCGCACGGCGGTTTCGATGGTGCCGTGGCCGGAAACGATTACCACCACGGGGCGATCGGCGAAAGGAATCTCTTGAATGCGCGCCAGTGTCTCCAGGCCGTCCATGCCGGGCAGCCACACGTCCAGCAGAACCATATCCCATCCCGCGCGGGCCAGTTCTTCCAGGCAGGCTTCCCCGCTTTCCACGGCCTCGGCATGATAGCCTTCATCCTCCAGCACGCCGGCCAGGGACTGGCGGATGAGCGGCTCATCGTCGACTATCAGGATCCGCGGATGCTTCAAGCGCGCGTCTCCATCTCGGCGGCGGGCGCCGGCGCGGGGGTCCGGATATTCACTCGGAAGTCGACGATGAAGCGGGCGCCTTGCGGTGCATGGTCCTCTACCCGAATTACCGCATCATGCTCCGCGAGAATCCGGTTGACGATGGCCAGCCCCAGGCCCGTCCCGCGGCCCTTGGTGGAAAAATATGGCAGGAACAGCTTTTCCTTATCGTCGCTGGAGATTCCGCAGCCGGTATCGGCCACCACCAGCTCCACCGAATCGGGCTCGCTGGAGCGCGTGGCGATGTAGAGCTGTTTGACCAGTGAATCGCGCATGGCTTCGGCCGCATTGTCCACCAGGTTCACCACCACGCGCTTGATCTGGTCGCGGTCGATGTTAACCGATGGAAGCGAGCCTGCCAGATCCTTGCGCAATTCGACGCCGTCCAGCCGTCCGGCGAAAACCGAGAGAGCATTTTCGATCACTGCGTTTAGATCCGATGGGACCGGGTGCGCCGCCGGCAGGCGCGCGTACTGCGAGAACTCATCGATCAGCGTTTTCACGGTTTCCACTTCGCGGGAGATGATGATGGAGCATTCGCGCAGGATGCGATCGGTATCGGGCCCGGCGGCGCGTCCCAGTTGGCGGCCGATGCGGTCGGCGCAGAGGGCGATGGGCGTCAGCGGATTCTTGATCTCGTGCGCCACCCGCCGCGCCACCTCATGCCAGGCCAGCGCTTTTTGCGCGCGCAGCAGCTCGCTGGTGTCTTCCACCACCAGCACGAAGCCGCCGCTGCGCTGGGCATCGAGAGCCGCGACGGTCAGCGAAAGGTGCAGAAACTTGTGGTCGGACTTGTATTCGAGGGTAGTGCCCGCCACCCCCGTGCGGCGGGCGCGATTCATCAGGTAACGGATTTCAGCGGTGTCCTCGCGTGAGAAGAGGTCGCTCAGGCGGGTGGCGCGGGTAACCTGCTCCTCCGAGAAGATGCCCATCAGCGCGCGATTGACACGCTGGAACCCGCCGTCGGAAGTGAGCGAGATCACGCCGGTCGGGATGCTTTCGAGGATGGCTTCGGTGAAGCGCCGGCGCGCTTCGAGTTCCTTGCTGTTGGTTTCCAAAGCCTCGGTCATTTCGTTGAAGGCTTTTACCAAGGTTGCCATTTCATCGATGGCGTCCACGCTTACTCGATAGCCTAGATTGCCGCCCCGGATCTGCTGCGCGGCTTCCAGCAGCGCTGTGATGGGCGTGCTGATGTGGCCGGCCATGTAGCGCGCGATCCAGGTAGCGAAGAACAGAATGAAGAGCGTGATCAGCGACAGCAGCAGCAGATAGATGGTGCGGAAGTGGCCCTTGTCGCGGGCCAAGCGGTCATAGTCGGCCAGCGACTGGTCGATGTCCTGTTTCTTGGCCGCAAGGTTAAACGGCAACCGCGTGGTAAGCGTGATGGCGCCGGCTGACGTGACCACCCGCTCGCTATACACCTGATTGCCGCCGGAAAGCGGAACATGGCA
>JAYTVY010000680.1:0-8824 GCA_043743755.1 Bryobacterales bacterium
TTCGGGTCAGGGTGCGCGGTCATTCTATTACCCGCCGAAGTCATCCACCTGCGCCGATTGCCATATGCCGCTAGTTGAGTCCGGAGACCCGGGAAATCATGACGGAAAGGTCCATTCGCACCGGTTTCCCGCGGCGAATACGGCGGTCGCATATGCGAATCGGGACCAGGAACAACTGGCCGAGGAAGAAAAGTTTTTGAAGTCGGGTTTCATCACGGTCGACATTTTCGCTGCCTCGCCGGTGGAGAAATCGGGCGAGCTGCAGATGCGCCGGCGTTCTGGGAGTGAAGGTCCGCAACTGCAATCTACGTTCGCGGTGGGCGAGGAGGCCGAGCAGTCCGGTCCCGTGTTTTTGCGTGAGGTGGGGAAAGTGGCGGCGCCTATCGATACGTCGGGAGCGACGTTTCAAGCCGGGTCTACGGTGCGCCTCGATACGGTGGTCCGGACGCGCAAGATCGGGCACTTCTTCCCGGGCGGCACGGTGGACGCTTTTGACGTGTGGCTGGAACTGCAGGCTCGCGACGCCGATGGCCGCACTATATTCTGGAGCGGCGGCATGGAGGACAACGGACGCGGGCAGGTGGAGCGCGGTGCGCACTTCTACCGGTCCTATCTGCTGGATGCGGACGGAAATGAGATCAACAAACGCAATGCCTGGGCGGCGCGTAGCGTCCTGTATGTGCGCCTGATTCCGCCGGGTGCAGCCGATGTCGCGCATTACCGCATTCACATTCCCGAAAACGCGCGTGGTCCGATTTCGGTTACCGCCAAACTGAATTATCGGAAGTTCTCGCATTACTATACGCAGTTCGCGTATGCGGGCCAGCCTGCGAACCAACCGAACCTGGTTACGCTGCACTATGACAATCGGCCGTTCTCCTTTCTCCCCGCCAATATCCCGGCGAACGTCTCGGGCATGCTCAAGAATGCGATTCCCGATCTGCCGGTCATCACACTGGCTACCGCCGAAACGAAATTGCCGCTAGGCGGGAATCCAGCCTGGACACCCGTGGTGCGCAAGCAGGATCGCGAGCGCTGGAATGACTGGGGCATCGGACTGCTGCTGCAGGGCGACCTGAAGGGCGCGGAATACGCTTTCAAGAAGGTGACGGAAGCGGAGCCGGGTTACGCGGACGGGTGGCTCAACGTCGCGCGCGCGCTGATACAAGAAGGCGAGACAGACGCGGCCAAACCGTATATCGATAAAGCGCTGGCGCTGAATCCAAGTTTGGGCCGAACCTGGTTTTTCCACGCGATGATTCAGAAGGCCGATGGCGATTATGACGGCGCGCTGGCGTCGCTGCGCCGCGTCGAATCGCAGTATCCGCGGGATCGAGTGGTGCAAAACCAGATTGGCCGGATTCTGTTCCTCAAGCGCGATTACAACGGCGCGGTGAAGGCGCTGCAGGCCTGCCTGGCGGTGGACGCGGAAGACGTGCAGGCGCACTACAACTTGATGCTGGCTTATCGCGGCCTTGGCCAGAGCGGGGCGGCCGAACGCGAGCAAAAGCTATTTTTGCGCTTCAAGGCCGACGAGTCTTCCCAGTCCATAACCGCCAAGCCGCGCCTCGCCAGCCCGGAAGTGAACAACGAACGGCAGCCGATTCACGACCATGAAAGCGCCATCGCAATCCCATGAATGTTTTTATCGTAATCCTGATCGCCGCGATGTTCCTGGCCGCCGCGGTACCCGGCGGCCCAGGCGTTCGCTTCACTGACGTGACCGCGCAAGCCGGCATTCACTTCACTCACAACGCCGGCAAGGCGGGAAAGAAATATCTTCCGGAGACCATGGGCGCGGGCTGCGCGTTCTTCGATGCCGATGGCGACGGGTGGCTGGATATTCTGCTGGTGAATTCGAAGGACTGGACGCAGCGCGGGCGCAAGTCGCATGCGGCGCTGTATCGCAATAATCACAACGGCACGTTTACCGACATCACGGCGGGCTCCGGTCTGGACATAGAGATTTATGGGCTGGGCGTCTCCATTGCGGATTACGATAACGACGGCCGCGACGATGTCTACATCACGGCGCTGGATGGCGATCGCTTGTTCCACAACGAAGGGAACGGCAAGTTTCGCGACGTGACACAGTCCTCCGGTATCCGTAATTCCGCTTTCGCCGCCAGCTCCGCCTGGTTCGATTACGATCGCGACGGCAAACCCGACTTGTTCGTAGCCAACTACGTGCAATGGTCGGTGAAAGGCGATCTGTGGTGCTCGCTGGACGGAGCAACCAAATCATACTGCACGCCGGAGTCATACAAGGGAAACTCTTCGAAGTTATTCCACAATCTGGGCAACGGGAAGTTCGAGGATGTTACGCAGAAGGCCGGCTTGGCGGATCCCAGCAGCAAGTCGCTGGGGGTGGCGGTGCTGGATTACAACAATGACGGCTGGCCGGATTTATTCATCGCCAATGACACGCAGCCGAACAAGCTTTACCGCAATAACAAGAACGGCACCTTCAGCGAGGAAGCGGTAAGCGCGGGTGTCGCGTTTGGAGAAGACGGAGTCGCGCGCGGGGCCATGGGCGCCGATGTGGGCGATTACGATCGCTCAGGCCGCCAGCATCTGCTGGTGGGTAATTTCTCGAACCAGATGCTGGGTCTCTATCACAACGAAGGCAACAGTCTATTCGTCGATGAAGCGCCCAGATCGAGCGTGGGGCGGGCCAGCCTGCTCAGCCTGGCGTTTGGCGTATTCTTTTTCGATTACGATCTGGACGGGTGGCCCGACATCTTCGCGGCCAACGGGCATATCGATGAAGAGATCGGCCGCGTGCAGCCCCGGATCCAGTACAAACAGCCGCCGCTGCTGTTTCGCAACGCCGGCAAGGGAAAGTTCGAAGATGTCGGCAAGTCGATGGGACCGGATCTCATGCGTCCGGTGGTGGCCCGCGGCGCGGCCTACGGCGATTTTGACCATGACGGCGATCTGGATATTCTGGTGTCCACCAATAACGGCCCTGCGTATCTGTTTCGCAACGATGGGGGCAATCGCAATCACTGGCTGCACCTGAAGCTCACCGGCGTACAGTCAAACCGCAGCGCGCTGGGGACCGTGGTTACGGTGGAAAGCGCGGGGGGCAAGCAGACGCAGATGGTGCACAGCGGATCCAGCTACTGCTCGGCGTCGGAGCTTGCGCTGACCTTCGGCCTGGGCAAGGACGATGTGGCGAAGGCGATCGATATCCGGTGGCCCAGCGGCCAGCGGGACCATATGGACAACGTGAAAGCCAATCAATATCTGACCATTCGCGAAGGACTCAAGTAATGGAACCGCGTATCCCGATCGCCGCCATTACCGACGAATTCTCGCCGGAACTGGAACCGGCGCTGGACGCGATGGAGGAGATCGGCATGACCGCCGCCGAACTTCGCGTGGTGAACGGGAAGAACATCCTCGATCTTACAGACGACGAGTTAACACAGGTTGCCGGGATGCTTGCGTCGCGCGGCTTCCGGACCGTCTCGGTGGCTTCGCCGCTGCTGAAGTGTCTGGCGCCGGGGGGCGGGGAAGTGGACAGCCGTTTCCAGCACGATTTGTTCGCATCGAAGCATACCTTGGACGATCAGCCCCGTCTGACCGATCGCGCGTTCCAGATAGCAAACCGGCTGAAAGCGCCCATCATCAGGGTCTTTTCGTACTGGCGGACAACCACCCCGGTTCGCACGCACGACGCTATTCTGCGAGCACTGGAAGCGCTGGCCATCCGCGGCGCGGCGGAGAACATAATAATCGGGATCGAGAACGAACACGCCTGCAATATCGGCACCGCCGGAGAGACTGCCGCGCTACTGGCGCAACTGGACCATCCCAATTTGAAGATCGTGTGGGATCCGGCGAATGCTTTTGTCGCGGGCGAAAATGCGTTCCCCCAGGGTTACGGCACGCTGCCAAAACATCGCATCGCGCACGTGCATGCCAAGGATTGCGTGGTGCGGAATCATAAGCCCGAGTGGGGTCCGCTGGGTACGCGCGCCATTGACTGGAAGGGACAGATCGCGGCGCTGCTGGCGGACGATTACCGCGGCTATCTGAGCCTGGAGACGCACTGGCCCGGTCCCGGCGGCAATAAGCTGGAGGGCAGCCGGATTTGCGGGTGGAATCTGAAGGGTCTGGCGTCGGCCTGAGCGCGGGTTACAGTTTGCAGCGCGACGCGAGCAGGCCGGTGGCCGCCGTGAGGTCAATGTCCGCGATCAGCAATCCGGGCCGCCCGTAAGGCTGGTAGCAAAGCAGCGTCCCGTCCGGTTTGGCCACCGCGGACGTGGTGGGCGATCCGTCGCCGGCAAAGTTGACCGAAGCGAAATAGCAAGTGTTCTCGGCCGCCCGGCATAGAATCGCTTTCTCGTGGAACGTGTTCGCCGGATCGGCGAAACTCGAAGGCACGTAACCGCCGGGCTCGGCTTCGTGGAAGTGCGGATGAAACACGATCTGCGCACCTTGCCGAACGGCCCAGCGTACCGTTTCCGGGTAGCGCCAGCCCTCATGACAGATCGCGATTCCAAACGTCAGCGGACCCGCATGGAATACGCGCCTGCCGGAACCGGGCGAATACAGATTGTCCTCGGAGGGATCGAGTTGAACCTTATCCTGAAAACCGGCGATGGTTCCGTCGCGATTGATCACCAGCGCGGTGGCCAGCAGGGCGCCGTCGACGATTCGTTCGGTCCCCAGCACGACTGCAATGTTAGCCTTCGCCGCAGCCGAGGCGATGGCTGACCAGGCGCTTTCGAGGAAGGCCGCATCGGGAGCCGGCATGGCCTTTCCACGCGCCCGGTATCCGGGAATGAAGCACTCAGGGAAGCAGATGAGCGCTGCGCCGGCGAGGGAAGCTTGCGCGATGGCTTGCTCGGCGAGCGTGACGGATTCGTCCGCAGTCGCGGGAAAAGAGAGGTTGGCGAGTGCGATTCGAAACATGCTCATCCGGAACTTCTATTCTAATCCCGCCACGCTGGCCGGGGAGAAAATCGCGCCCAAACAGGCTAGTTTCGTAACAATACCGGGTCCGGCAACGTCGATGGTATTCTGAAGAGAATGAGGGTCTAAACATGCGTCCCCGCAATTTTTTCTTCGCGGCCAGTGCGACCCTTACGCTGCTCACCGCGCTCTACGCCTTCCAGAAGCCCTTCAAACAGTATCCGGCGGTTGAGTACTACAATTTCCCGCTCCCGCCCGACTGGCAGGAGAAGACCGAGTGGGCTTTCGGCCGGCTCATCTACCCGGCGGTGGTCGATTACGACCGCTGGACCATCGATTATCCGCGCTCGGACCGGCACTTCTCGGCGGCTCTGCGCCGGCTGACCAGAGTGCATGCGCGCTCGGTGGAGCAATCGATCAGCCTTGACGACGTCGACGAAGTATACAACTGGCCTTGGCTATATGCGGTGGAGGTGGGCTACTGGAACTTGACTGACGATCAGTGCAAGAAGCTTCGCGATTATTTGCTGCGCGGTGGATTCTTCATGTGTGACGACTTCCACGGCACCCGCGAATGGTCCATCTTCATCCACAGCATGAGCCGCGTGTTTCCAGACCGCGCGATTGTGGAGATCGACAATAAAGACCCCATCTTCCACACCATCTTCGATCTGGATGACCGCTATCAGGTCCCCGGCGAGCAGTTCCTCCGCACGGGCCGCATGCACGAACACGATGGCTTTGAGCCGCGCTGGCGCGGCATCTACGACGACAAGGGCCGCCTGATGGTCGCCATATGCCACAATATGGACCTCGGCGATTCGTGGGAGCATGCCGACAATCCGCAGTATCCTGAGAGGTTCTCCGCGCTCGGGTTTCGAATTGGCGTGAACTATGTGATCTACGCAATGACGCACTGAGACCCACGGCCATCCAAACACAATAATGTTCGAGTTTTTTTTCAAATATCCGCCTCAAGTCTTTTCCAAAGGAAGCTTCGTGCTGCTTGCGAAGTGGCCGGTGTGGCTGCTGGCGCTCTGCGTTCTGGCCGCTGCGGCCGGGCTCGCCTTCGCTTTCTGGCGGCGGCGCGCGCAACTGGCTCCCTCGCTTCGAGGATTGCGCACAGCGGCGGTTTGGCTGCTGCAAACGGCGCTGGTGGCGCTGCTGCTGTTTCTGCTGTGGCAGCCGGCGCTGAGCGTCGCCACGCTGAAACCCCAGCAAAATATCGTGGCCGTGGTGATTGACGATAGCCACAGCATGTCCACACTGGATTCGGGCGAGTCTCGCAAAGACCAGGTGCAACGAGCTCTTAACAGCGGACTCATGAAGAGCTTGCAGGCGAAATTTCAAGTGCGGCTTTATCGGCTGGGGGACCGTGTGGAGCGTATTCCCGCCCCGGGCCAGCTTACGGCTTCCGCTCCCGCCACCCACCTCGGCGCGGGCCTCAGGGAAGTGGTGGCGGAAGCGGGAACGTTGCCTATCGGCGCCATCGTGCTGCTGAGCGATGGATCGGACAACAGCGGCGGCATCGATCTGGACACCATCTCGGATATCCGCCGCCAGCGTATCCCCATCCACACCGTGGGCTTGGGGCGCGAGCAGATTGATCGCGATCTGGAAGTCTCGGACGTGCAGCTTCCGTCGCGAGTTCTGCCTGGGTCCCGGCTGCAGGCGCAGGTGGGCTTTCGGCAGCGCGGCTTCACCGGGCACAAAACCCGGCTGACGGTGAAGGATGGCGGAAAGGTATTGGCCACACGCGACATTACCCTGAAGAAGGACAATGCGCAGCAAACCGAAGCCATCGTGTTCAATGCCGGAGATGCGGGTGTGAAGAATCTGGCTTTCTCCCTGGAGGCGCTGGGAGGGGAAGAGAATCCCGCGAACAATCAAGTAACCCGCGTGCTCAATGTGGATGCCGTTCGCCCGCGCATCCTTTATATGGAAGGTGAACCGCGTTGGGATTTCAAATTCATCCGGCGCGCCGTGGAGGACGACAAGACGCTGGATCTGGTGACGCTGCTGCGCACCACGCAGAACAAGATTTACCGGCAGGGCATCGCGGATCCGAACGAATTGAAAGACGGCTTCCCCACCAAGGTGGACGACCTTTTTGGATTCCAGGGCATCATCCTGGGCAGCGTGGAAGCCAACTACTTCACGCCGGCGCAGCAGGAGCTGCTGCAACAGTTTGTGGACCGGCGCGGGGGCGGGCTCTTGTTCCTGGGCGGGCGCGCATCGCTCGCGGACGGCGGCTATAACAAGGCGCCCTTCGCCGATCTGCTCCCGGTTCACTTGCCCGAGCGCAAGAACACGTTCCACCGCGATCCGGCCACATCGGAGCTCACCGCCACCGGACGCGAGAGCTTGATTTGCCGGCTGGAAGAAGATGCGGATCGAAACGTCGAGCGCTGGAAGAAGCTTCCTTATCTAATGAACTTTCAGGAGGCCGGCACACCCAAACCGGCCGCGCTGGTGCTGGCCGATTTGAACGCAGCCGGAAAAAAGATGCCGCTCTTGATTACACAGAATTACGGGCGCGGCCGCACCGCCGTTTTCGCCACCGGCGGCGAATGGCGCTGGCAGATGCTGCAGCCCATCGCCGACATGAGCCATGAGATGTTCTGGCGGCAGTTTCTGCGCTGGCTGGTGAGCGATACGCCGGCGCGCGTGGTGGCCAGCGTGACGCACCAGATCCTGAACGATGAAGGGCGCGTGCATTTGCGGGCGGAAGTTCGCGACTCCACGTATCTGCCCGCGGGTGATGCGCAAGTGGAAGCGCGCGTGGTGGGTCCCGACGGAAGCGCCCGAACCGTGGATCTGCATCCCGATCCGCTGGTACGCGGCGCGTACACGGCCGAGTTTGACGCTGATCGCCCGGGTTCGTACATGGCCGAAGTCTCGGCGAAACGGGGCGCGCAGGACCTGGGACGAAATGTTATCACCGTCCGGCGCGAGAACGGCGTGGCTGAGAATTTCCACCTGGAACAGAACCGCGAGCTGCTGGAGAAGCTGGCAATTCAGACCGGCGGCCGCTACTGGCGTCCGGATCAAGTGTCGCGGCTGGGCGACGAAATCTCTTATTCGGAAGCGGGCATCACCGTGCGCGAGACCAAAGACCTTTGGGACATGCCCATCGTCTTCTTTGTAGCGCTGCTGCTGCGGTCCACCGAATGGCTGTTGCGGCGCAAGTGGGGAGTAGTATGAAGAAGCTGGCGCTGCTGCTGTGCTCCGTACTGAGCGCCCATGCGGCAACGTATTACGTCACGGTGGCCGGACTCGGCGGCGAGCCCGATTTCGAGCTGCATTTCTCCACCTGGGCTAAAGAGATCGACAAACTGGTGAAGGCCGGATCTGACGCGCATGTGGATACTTTTTACGGCCCGGAAGCAACTCGCGCGCATGTCCAAGGCGCGCTGGCCCGGATCGCCAGGGAAGCTAAACCGGACGATGCACTGGTGGTGATGCTGATCGGCCACGGTACTTTCGACGGCGTGGATTACAAGATCAATCTTCCCGGCCCGGATCTATCGGCATCCGAGCTGGCGGGGCTGCTGGATCGCGTGCCCGCGACGCGCCAGTTGGTGGTGAACATGACCAGCGCCAGCGGCGGCTCGCGAGCGATGCTGCAAAAGGCGAACCGGGTAATTATCACCGCCACGAAATCCGGCTTTGAGAAAAACGCCACGGTATTTGCACGCTATTGGGTGGAAGCTCTGGGCGATCCGGCGGCCGACACGGACAAGAACGATGCCATCAGCGCGCTGGAAGCCTTCCGTTATGCCGAGCAGAAGACCGCGAGGTTCTATGAAACGCAGAAGCGTCTGGCCACCGAGCATCCTTCGCTTGCCGATACCGGGAACGGGGAAGCGGTGCGCGCGCCGTCACCCGAAAATGGCGTCGG